>QNBS01000126.1 GCA_003644175.1 Planctomycetota bacterium
CATATCCTTCTTCGCCTTCGCCGCGGCAATCGCACACAGCACATGCCAGTGGTCCGTCGTCGCAATCAGGACCGCGTCGATATCTTTCCGCGCCAAAAGTTCGCGAAAATCGCCGTATGCCGCACAACCGGCGTCGCCATAATGCTCGTCCACCAGTTTCTTTCGGTCGGCTAATACATTGCTCTTGAGATCGCAGACCGCGACAACTTGCGCATCCTTCTGCGCCAGAAAATTCCTCATAACCCCCGTACCCTGCGGCCCCACACCGATAGCGCCGACAACAATCTTATTGCTCGGTGCAACCGCCCCGGCCCTGCCCAGCGCCGCAGAAGAAACCACATGGGGAAAAGCCAAAGCCCCGGCGGCTCCCTTCAAAAACGATCTACGCTCAATTCTCCTGTCAAACATAACGAAGCCTTCCGAATCCAGCCCCCCGGCGCCGCCTGGGCCGCCTCTTCCAATCTAAAATCTAAAATCGACAATATACAATCTCATATCCGCCACGGACTCCGCATTGTGCGAGAGCAAAGCCGGTTAGCCTCGACATCGTCGGCAAAACGAACACGTTTCGGATCCCACTTTAACGGACGCTTCAACTCGTATGCAATATTGCCTATTAAACATACATTCACCGTGCTGAAGCCGACTTCCACATCGCAAATCGGTTTCTTCCGCGTCTTGACAGCGTCGAGAAAATCCTGGTAATGGTTCCTGCTTTCATACAGATGGATCTCATTGGGTCCTGACTTCTGGTCCTTGAGGCTTGCGGGCCATGTCTTCAAATACCCGCGATTGACCTCGACTTTGCCTTTTGCGCCCACAAACAGAACGCCGTTGACTTTGCCGTGCCCTTCGTAACTGCCCTGGCGAGTCATAGTAATTCCGTTGGCGTATTTGTAAGTCAGCGCCTTGATATCCTTGCCGTCCGGCGGAATAACTTCCACAGGCCCGTCGCCGTCCATACCCAGCCCCCACTGGGCGATATCGAAGTGATGCGCTCCCCAGTCGGTCATCCCGCCGCCACCGTAATCCTTGTACCTGCGCCAGTGTGGAAAACCGTCCCAACTGATATTCGGCGACAGTTCCGAATTGTAAGGCCTCATCGGCGCAGGCCCCAGCCACCCGTTCCAGTCAAGATAGTCAGGCTCAGGCTCGGCGGGCAGATTGCAGTCAACCGACGGGCCGCCGACATTTACAACCACATGCTTGATGTCGCCGATATACCCGTTGCGAACCAGTTCACAGGCAAAGCGGAATCGATGATCGGAACGCTGCATGCTGCCCGTCTGGAAAACGCGGTTATACCGCCTGATCGCACTAACCATGGCCTTGCCTTCGGTGATATTGTGCGCCAGGGGCTTTTCACAATAGACATCCTTGCCCGCCTTGGCGGCGTATACGGTATTGAGCCCGTGCCAGTGGTCCGGCGTGGAAATCACAACGGCATCGATATCTTTGCGCCCAAGCAGTTCACGAAAATCGCCGTAACTCTTAAAACCTTTCCACGTGCCGCCTGCCTTTTGCCTGGCGTAATGGTCGCCCGCCATCTTCTCGGCACGAGCTAATTTGAGTTTGTCAACATCGCATCCGGCGACAACCTGGACGCCGGCGCCCATAAACGTCCGCTGCAGGAGCTTGCTCCGCTTGCCCGTACCGATCAAGCCCATCACAATCCGCTCGCTGGGCGCATTCGCCCCAAACACAGACGAAGGAACAACATAAGGAAAAACCGCCGCTCCGAGGGCGCCCTTCAAAAAACCACGCCTGCCTAAAACTCTACCCATCTTTCGTCTCCTTAAAACCGCAGGGTGGGGTTTACCCCACCAACAAACCGCAGGGTTCCGCCTGTGCCGGATTAGCCCACCACAATTCCTATTTAGTTCCTGTTGCGGAAAGAAAAAATGGCCGCTGTCATCCCCGCGAAAGCGGGGATCCAGTGCGAATAGTCTGGATTCCCGCTTTCGCGGGAATGACAAACGTTGTTTCCGCAACAGAAACTATTTATCAAACGCCTCGTCAAACACAACCGTCGACGGCGAAAAATCGACCCGCTTGACAAACTCGCAGGCCTCTATCGCCCCTCGCACACGATCCATACCGCAATCTTCCCACTCAACCGAGAGAGGACCCGTGTACCCGATATGGTTGAGCGCGCGGATGATCTCTTCAAAGTCCACTCCGCCGTGACCCAACGAACGAAAGTCCCAGCCGCGCCCGGCTAAGCCGAAGTTCAGATGCGAGCCAAGAATACCGCTGCGTCCGTCAATCTGCAAAGCTGCATCCTTCATGTGGACATGGTAGATGCGGTCGGCAAACTCCTTCAGGAAGAATACCGGATCGACCAACTGCCAGTGCAGATGGCTCGGATCGAAGTTGAAACCGAACGCCTCACGGTTGCCGATTGCTTCAAGTGCACGCCTGGCCGTAACGATATCGAAGGCGATCTCCGTCGGATGCACCTCGAGAGCAAACTTCACGCCGCACTCGTCATAGACATCCAGAATCGGGTTCCACATATCTGCGAAGAACTTGAACCCGTCGTCGATCATCTGATCCGACACCGGCGGAAAACTGTAGATGAAATGCCAGATCGACGAGCCGGTAAAACCGTTGACGATCTTAAGCCCCATGTTCTTAGCGGCGCGTGCGCTGTTCTTCATCGCTTCGACCGCCCAGGCCCGCTTCTTTTCGGCGTCGCCGGCGCAATCGGCCGGTGCAAACATATCCGAGCGGCTGTCGTTGTTCGGATCGCACACCAACTGCCCGGCCAGGTGATTGCTGATGGCAAAAACCTTAAGATTGTTCTCCTCGAGGATAGCCAACTGCCCCTTGCAGTATTCGGTATCCTGGGCGGCCTTGAAAACATCCATATGGTCCCCCCAGCAGGCCAACTCCAGCCCTTCGTAGCCCCAACTCGCCGCCTTCTTCGCCAAATCCGCCAACGAAAGGTCGGCCCACTGCCCCGTGAATAGTGTTACAGGTCTACCCATTTTCCTTAATCTCCTTAAAATCCCTTAGTGTCAATGAATACGGCCATTATACAAAAGATTCGATTTACCGGCAAACAATATCCGCCGGACACGCAACGAATACATAACCTCTTTCCAACAAGGAAGTTACGTGTTCACGACATCTCCTGGCCTTTGCTCTAAGTTCCAACAATCCGGTGGTCCAGACCTCTACCGTCCGATATTACCTTCAATCCTGGAGCGCAGGCGTCAAACAGACATCCCGGCGAATGAATATGCCGAACCTGGCATCCCGACTTTTTCAACAGCCCCGCCCGCTATTTTTTGAACTTCGTCCACTTGCGGTTGCTCTTGGCGCTGGCCAGCAGCGTCTCAAGAAACAGCATCCCGCGCAGGCCGTCGGTTACTTTCGGGAAATCATTCATCAGCGGATCGACTTTGGTCCGCGTCAGCTTGCAGCGGATCGTGTCGGTGAAGTTGATATAATTGTTGGCGAATGCCTCGAAAAACGCCTCCGGATGGCCGGAAGGCAGCCGGGTCCCACGCGCCGCGGCCGGACTGATCTTGCCGACATAGTCGTTGCCGCGCTTGTAGATTTGCTCGGGCTTGTCCATCTCGCGAACATGGAGATAATTCGGATGCTCCTGGCGCCACTCGATGCTGCCACTCTCGCAATGCACCCAGATCGTCAGGTTATTCTCTTCCCCGACACTGATCTGGCTGGCGTGCAGCACACCCTTGGCGCCCTTGTTGAACTTGAGCAGGCAGTTGACATCGTCGTCGAGCCTGCGCCCCTTAACGAAACTCGTCAGGTCCGCACACATCTCCTGGATCTTCAGGCCCGTGATATACTCGGCAAGATTTTCGGCATGTGTGCCGATATCGCCACCGCAGCCGGAGCCGCCGCTCTGCTTCGGGTCGGTCCGCCACGAAGCCTGCATCTGGCCCGTCCTCTCCAGCGCCGTCGCAAGCCAGCCCTGCGGATACTTCACCACAATCTTGCGAACCTTGCCGAACCTGTCGCCCCGAACCATATCGCGGGCCAATTTCACCATCGGATACCCCGTATAGTTGTGCATCAGCCCGAACACGCGTTTGGTATCCTTGACGATCTTCACCAGGCTACGCGCCTCGGCCACGGTCAGCGTCATCGGCTTTTCGCACATCACATGAAACCCCGCCTCCAGCAGCGCCCTGGCAATCACGTAATGCCAGTTGTTCGGCGTACACACCGCTACAAAATCCATCCTCTCGCCTTCCGGCAGTTTCAGTTCTTTCTCGATCAACTCAGTGTAAGTGCCGTAGCACCGCTTCCGGTCCAGGATCAGCTCCCTGGCCATCTGCTTGCTCTTTCGCGGATTGATATCGAATGCTCCGCCCACAAGTTCCACGCCTCCGTCAAGTCGCGACGCCTTGCGATGCACTTCACCAATGAACGCCCCCGGACCGCCGCCGACCATTCCCATCTTCAATGTTCGATTAAGTGCCATTTCAAATTCCTTTCAACAAGACCCGTACAATAAACAAGACTTCCGTTCTCACCTTAACCAGGACGCAATATTAAGCCAAAACCCCCACACTGTCAACAAATCAAAGAACATTGCAGATTGGCCGAATACGCCCGGCGCCCCGACTTTTTCCGACTCAGAGGCGATTTAATTTTGCATTCCCCCGCCGACAGCATATAATTAGCTCCTGTTGCGGAAACAACATTTGTCATTCCCGCGAAAGCGGGAATCCAGACTATTCGTACTGGACCCCCGCTTTCGCGGGGATGACATAGAACTGATCCGAAAAGCAGGGAAGTTTGACAATTTATTCGCCAATCAGAGGGAACAATGGACAAAAAAAAGATTCTCATCATCGACGACGATCCGGACATCACCGAAGTCATGACGGTGGTCCTCGAGACGCAGGACTACGACGTTTCCGGCGTTGCCAACAGCGCCGACGCCATGAAGCAGATCGCCCAGTCCCCACCCGATCTGATCATACTCGACGTAATGATGGACACGCCCCGCGAAGGCTTTGTATTCAGCAGACAGATAAAGAACGACCCCGACACAAAAGATATTCCGATCCTGATGATCACATCCGTAAAGGACAAGGTCGGCATCGACTTCAAGTCCGTCGCAGGCGACGACTCATGGCTGCCCGTACAAGACTTCCTCGACAAACCCGTCCAGCCCCAGATCCTCATCGAAAAAGTCGCAGCACTCCTGAAATAACCCCGGACGGGCTGAATCAGGTGGTGATTTGAAATCCGAAACCAACTCCTCATGCGGCCCGGCGCCGGCCGGTTTGTTTCCGTAGCCGATTATGACCGTCGATAAAATCAATGTGGCAATGCCCGCCAGAATATACAAAATTGTCTTGCGGCCGGCGCCTTTCCATTCCTTCGTCAATAGTCCGATCGTATTGCTTGTAACAATGATAAACGCCATGTGCAGCGTCCAGCTGGCAAAACCATACTTGCCCATCTGGGTTGAACCCATGCCGTAAAAAAAAATTGCAAATACCACAACACCCCGGCAACGGTGGCTACCCAGATGCCCTTTGCAAAATGGAACTCTTTAACCCCCTGGGTTTTTTCTTCCGGGGAAAGCTCCTTCTCCTTCATCATCCCGGCTTTTCCGCAAATTATTATACCGACCAGGCACACCCCTATGCCCCCCAATGTCACCCTGCCTGAAATGCTGGATAATAATTCACTGAAAGTCGTTGTGCTTCCGTCACCGAAGAACTGCTCGTATATCGGCGGTATCAATGTGCCGAACATTGCGCATAATCCCAGCGCTACCGAAACACCCAGCGAGATTCCAAGGTACCGCATGGTCAAACCGAATGTCAGGCCGCCGATCGCATGAAAAACAATTCCAAGTACAGGGTTCATCTGATCTCCTTCTTAAGCCAATATCCGTTTCAAGCCGCAATCCCGCGGTCATTCGTAGAAACCATACTCATAAGCGGCGTCATACATAGCGACAATATTCTCAGCCGGCACACCAGCCTGAATATTATGAACATTATTAAAGATATAAGCGCCGCCGGTCTTGAAGATCCCCATGTTCTTGCGAACCTGGTCTTTTACTTCCTGGGGCGTTGCAAAGGGCAAAACATGCTGAGAATCGATTCCGCCCCCCCAGAAGACCACATCGTCGCCGATCATTACAACATCGACGATATCACCGACGGCGCCCATAAAACCGGTATGAAAATCCATCCAGAATTTCAGGGTCTGGTCCAGCAGGGCTTCGCAAAAATCGAGATTCTCTATCGTATCCATGAACCATCTCTCAAGGCCTCGCATATACCAGCAATATTCGTATACAACACCGAATTCATCCTTCAGGTCGTCCCAGCCTCTGCCGGCCCTTACATTATGCTCGATCCCACCGGTAAAACTATCAGGCCCATGTGCACAGACATACCTTGTATCTATGTGAAATCTCTCCAGCACCGCCTCGCTTGGCTTTGCAAGCTGCTGAACCGGATCGAGGATTACGATCTCCTCATCGAGGCCAAGGTGCTCGATCAGCGCCTCGTATGCCTTTTTATGAATTCCTGTTTGAAATCCCCCAAGGTCCAGGGGAACCCTGTCCGCCTGGCGATGGTTAAGAGCTTTCAAAACACGCTCTCTTGAAGTAAGCGTTTCTTTACCCGCCATTTTTTTATCCCGTCTGATTGAAGATCGATTTCTTCTCGGTTGCGGCGGTTATACCCTATCCGACGCAGTGGGCGACAAGTTGGTCGGCGCCGGTCATTTTCCGAGTATGTTGGCGATACGAACCACCTCGACCATCTCCGGCACGTCGTGCACACGCACTATCGAAACTCCCGCGCCAACCGCTAATGCCACCGTCG
>QNBS01000127.1 GCA_003644175.1 Planctomycetota bacterium
ATACAGGTTGTCGCCGTGGGCTCCGTCGGCAAGTGGAGCGAGCAGATGATGACGCACTGCGCCGATCATACGGACCTGATCAGCGAACATTTTTACTGCCGCGACAAGAAAAATCTGCTCGAACACGTCAGGCAGATACCGAATAGAGTCAAGCGAATCGCCGATGCTCATCGCGGCTATCGCAAGCGATTCGACTCGCTCAAGGGCAAGGATATTCGGATCGCTCTTGACGAGTGGAACTACTGGTACGGGGCGCATGTCTTCGGTGAATTGGGGACGCGGTACTTCATGCAGGATGCGCTTGGGGTGGCGGCGGGTCTGCACGAGTATTTCCGCAACAGCGATATTATTTTCATGGCCAACTACGCCCAGACGGTCAACGTCATCGGCTGTATCAAGACCACCAAGACGGCCGCCGCCTTCGCCGCGACCGGTTTGCCGCTGTGTCTTTACAGGAACCATTTCGGCGTAACGCCCGTTGCGATCGAGGGGGATTACGGCAATCTCGATATAGCCTGCGCCTGGACCGCAGACAAAAAGAAACTGACCGTCGGCATTGTAAACGCCACTATGGAAAAGCACTCGATCAGTCTGGACGTTCAGGGCGCCGGTCTTTCGGGTAAGGGTATAATGTATGTCATCGAGCACGAGGACCGAATGGCGTACAACGAGCCGGGCAAGAAGCCCCGGATTGCGATTAACAAATATGCTGTTTTCAATGCCGGCAAGCTTACCTCGCCGCCGATTAGTGTTGTGGTTTATGAGCTGCCGGTGAAGTAGGGATGGTGGGGCAAGCCCCGCCCCGCCGAAGAAAAGAGTGTGCGTGTGAGAGATGCCTGCTAATCTGACGCCTGAGTACAAGAAGGCCGACGAGTGGTTCAGAAGCGCCTCTTCGGACGATGAGAAGATTCTGGCCCTGGAGGAGATGCTGCGCACGATCCCCAAGCACAAGGGCACCGAGCACATGAGGGCCGACCTCAAGAAGCGGCTCAGCAAGCTGCGGGCGGTCCCGGCGGGCGGCAAAAAGGCCGGAGCAAAGCACGTCGATGTTTTTCATGTGCCCAGGACCGGCGCCGGCCAGATCGCGCTGATCGGAATGCCAAACTGCGGCAAAAGTTCGATTGTGGGGGCGCTGACCAAGGCGAAGGTCAATATTGCCGACTATCCCTTTGCCACCAGCAAACCTGTTCCGGGTATGATGATGTTCGAGGATGTGCAGATCGAGCTGGTGGACACGCCGCCGGTTACCGTCGATTACGCGGCGCCGGGACAGGTGGGTACGTATCGCGGCTGCGACATCATCGCGATTGTGATCGATCTGGCGGGTGTCGTATTAGAGCAGATGGAGGTTGTGCTGAGCTACCTCGAATCGCATCGTCTGCTCATCGACGAAACGACCGAGGCCGCCGACGCAAGCGGCAATGTGTTGGGCAAAAAGACATTTGTGATCTGCACCAAATGCGACATTGCGGCCGAAGGCACGATGGAGACGCTGAAGGAGCTTTGCGATAAGCCTTTTGAATTCGTCGAAATATCGGCGCAGACAGGTCAGGGGCTTGACAAACTCGCCGAGCGAATCTACCGGCTGCTGGATATCGTCCGGATATACGCCAAGAAGCCCGGAAAGCCCGTGGATATGAAGGACCCGTTTACGCTTCGGCGCGGCTCGACGGTGACGGACCTTGCACGCCAGGTTCACCGGGAATTAGCCGAAAAGCTCAAGACCGCACGGGCATGGGGCGCCGAAGGCGTCCACGACGGCCAAAACATTCCCCGCGACCATGTGCTCGGCGACAAGGAGATCATCGAGTTGCATTTTTCGTGAATATGGGGATTCGTACGACCGAGAAAAATCGCCCGGAGCAGCATAGCGGCAACGTAACATTTTAGCCATGTGTGCAAAAAACAGGAAACCGCCTGAGCAAACTTTTGACGCGAGCGTCAACATGACGATACTAAAACATTGACAAATCCGCCGAATATCTATATTATCGCACATTCCCCGGGCGGTTAGCTCAGTTGGCTAGAGCGCCTGCCTTACAAGCAGGAAGTCAGAGGTTCAAGTCCTCTACCGCCCATTAGATAAACCCCTATAATTCAACGAGTTATGGGGGTTTTCTTTTTTTGTCTAAAAATATGAGACTAATCGGGAGGTATTGTGGTTCAATTAGCCGCAGGAGGGCATCCACCCATAACCGACCGGTTACCCGGGCGGAGATTTTGCTTGACATTTTAAGCCCGGAGCCTTATAATTCATAATAAGTATGGTGGAGATTGCGTGGTGAGAAGCGGCAACAAACAGGGGAAGAAAGAATCCAGCCCGCGTATCTTCTATGTCTTTTTCGTACCTGGCGAAAAATTTACACAAGGAGTGAACGTGAAAAAGTTAATTTACATAGCAATATTTCTACAGTTGAGCATTAGTTCATTATTATTAGCAGATTCCAATGTGGTCTTTACTGATCCAAATCTCGAAACAGCTGTTGCGGATGCACTTGGATTAACACCTCCTATAACAGAAGGTCAAATGGCAAACTTACACAGCTTAACGGCAAATAATCTGGGCATCTGGGATCTAACAGGTTTAGAGTATGCAACTGAGGTGAACGAACTACATCTATCCGGCAATCTGATCAGCGATCTATCGCCCATTTCCGCGTTAACAAACTTGATATATTTGTATCTAAACGACAACCAGATAACTGATATATCTGCCGTATCGAGCCTGGTAAATCTCGATACATTATTTTTATCTATTAATGATGTTAATGACATTTCACCTGTTTCCGGATTAACCGGCCTGACAAGTCTGTATCTGGGAAGCAATCAGATTATTAATATCTCAAGTCTGTCAGGATTGTCAAATCTGACCATGCTGGACCTAACAGACAATCAAGTAGTTGATATCTCCGTTGTGTCAAATCTGACGAGCATGGAACAACTTTATCTGGCCGACAATCAAATAGTTGATATCCCCGACATGTCAACTCTGACGAATCTGCAATATCTTCATCTGACCAACAATCAGATAAGCGATATCGCCGGCCTGGCAGGTGAAGAGCCGAATGACCTTGTAAGCCTTTTGCTTCGTGGAAATACTACATTGAATCAAGTCACTTATTGCACTTACCTGCCAGAAATCATAATTAACAACCCTTTAATATCTGTTGAGGTTGATGATAATCCATATACTTGTCTTCATCATGATATATGTTCTAATGCAGTTGTAGTAACAAAAGGAGTAGCTAATACTTATTCGGACTCAACCGCCGGAGCTACAGGAGCAGAAAAAGAGAGCATCTGCGGGCTATGGGATTATTACGATGTATGGCATTCCTATACACCGGACAGCAACGAAGTAGTGGATATCAGTCTCTGCGGAAGTTCTTTGGATACAACTTTAGTAGTTTATGATTCCTGCGGCGGAACGGAGTTGGTATGCAATGACGATTATTGTGACTATCAATCACTGGTTACAGCAGCTTTGACCGGGGGGGAAACTTATATGATTCGGGTGGCCGGATACGATGAAACAACGGGAGATTACGACCTGACCATCACAGATGCTCCTGAGCCGCCTTATAATAACACTTGCCAGGATGCTAATGAAGTAGTTCCATATAGTCCCCCGGTAACAGGCTCAACTACTCTTGCATACGGAACGGATATCACAAGTTGCACAACGGGCGACACACGCGATGTGTGGTACTATTTGATTCCAACAATCAGCGGCCGATATTTGATAGACGCCAATGACAGCGATTACGACACGTCCCTGGCGGTCTTTGATGATTGTGGAGGAACTGAATTAGTGTGTAATGATGATTACTGTAATTATGATTACTTCGGTCGTCCTGATAACGTTACATCCAGGATTATTGTTAGCCTGGTCGAGGGAGAAACGTATTACATCCGCATTTCCGGTTACGCCGGCGGTGGGGGCAACTACAGTTTGAAGGTTACTCTGGCTTCTGATATAAATAAAGATGGCGTGGTGGATATATTCGATCTGATGTGGTTGGCAGGCGAGTGGCTGCAAGACGGTACTTCAGACGCAGATATTGCTCCCGATGAGGCCGGCGGCGGCGGTGATAAGTTTATCGATTTGCGGGACGTTGCTGAGTTATGTAACCAATGGTCTGCAACTCCTTAGTAAAAAACAATATTAAGAGCCTATCCAATAACCCTCTGGCTTCGACCGGCTGCGTCGATCGTGGTCGGCGTCAGGCTGCATCGGCAATGCAGTACATTGCATCATAACGCTATGAATACCAGACTACGCACAAAACCGCAAATTGCCTGTTTTAACATCCTGGGTTTTTTTCAAAAAATCATTTTAATTATTTGACATGCAATCCCTGCAGGACGTATATCACCAGATGCTCCCCCTGTATGCAGCATAGGCCTTTCTATCGTGTCAGATGAGAACTTTTATGTGGGCTTCGACCGAAGCGGCCAGACCTTCGAGATGATAGCCGCCCTCCAGAAGCGAGACAAGTCGCCCGCCGCAGCATTGTTCGGCGACATCTTTGACAATACGGGTGAGCGTTGCAAATCCCCGGGTGGTCACCTTCATACCGCCGAGCAGATCGTCCTGGTGTGCGTCGAATCCCGCCGATACGAGCACAAAATCCGGATCAAAATCAACGGCCGCCGGTTGCAGTGTTTCCTTGAATATCCGGATATAGTCCCGATCTCCGGAGCCCTGGGCTAACGGGACATTAATCGTGAAACCCGATCCCTTGCCCGTTCCCTTTTCCGAGGCAGCTCCCATGCCCGGATAGAAGGGGTGCTGGTGAACGCTGAAGTACAGAACGGTCGGGTCGTCGTAGAATGCCGCCTGCGTGCCGTTGCCGTGATGGACGTCCCAGTCGACAATGAGGACCTTAGGCAGTTTGTGCTTCTTTTGGATATATTTGGCTGCGATTGCGATATTGTTGAAGATGCAGAATCCCATTGCGGCGTCCGCCAGGGCGTGATGGCCGGGCGGACGGACGGCGCAGAAAGCGTTTTTGATCGTGCCGGCAATGACGGTGTCGACAGTTTTGAGAACTCCGCCGGCGGCCATTAACGCCGCTTCACAGGAATCCTGCGATATAGGGACATCGGGGGTGTCCAGATACCTTATGCCGTTTTGCCAACTGTTCTTTACCCGGGCCACGTATTCGGATGTATGAACCGTTGTGAGCCATTCTTTGCGTGCCCGGACGGGGCTCAGGCTGCGCAACTGCGGGTATATGCCTTTGTCCTTTAGCCGGTTTACTATGGCGGTCAATCTTTCCGGCCGTTCCGGATGGCCGGCGCCGGTCAGATGCCTCAGGTAAATGTCATCGTAAAGGAATCCGGTTTTGGCTTCTTGTTTGGCGCTCATTTTCTCTTGCTTTCAGGCGAAGGCCCTTGGTATTATATCGGCATGGAGCATTATCGCAAGGCAAGTCGCGTTTTTTTGTTGGTTTGTGGGATGTTTGGTTAATCTGGCGCCCTTTCGTGGCTTATTGCTCAATAACAAGACTTTTGCGGAAAGAACATTTGTCATTCCCGCGAAAGCGCCGAATCCAGACTACGCATACTGGATTCCCGCTTTCGCGGGGATGACATCGGGCATTTTTTGTTTCCGCAACAGGAACTAAGTAATGTATGCCAAACCGCAATTTTGCCAAAGTCTTGTTATGAGTTGAATCCGCTTTCGAGCGGCCGGCAGATTTTGGTTTTGGTTTTGGTTTTTCAGGTTGTTTTATGGCGGTGCGGTTTATTCTTGGCAGAAGCGGCACGGGTAAGACCAGCCTGTGCATACGGTCGATAGCCGATGCGCTTGCGTCGGTCGACGATGCGGCGCCGCTGGTGCTGCTCGTGCCGGAGCAGGCGACGTATCAGGCCGAGCGCGCCATTCTTGCCGACGAACGCATCGCCGGTTTCAGCCGGCTGCGTGTGCTTTCGTTCAATCGGCTTCAGTTTCACCTGCTCGGTCGGGGCGCCGCCGAATCGGAAATCTCGCGTGCCGGCAGGCAGATGGTCGTCGCCAGGGTCCTGCGCGAAAACCGCGACAAGCTGAAAGTCTTTGCCGGGACTGATCGACAGCAGGGATTAGCGGCGGAATTGGCAAAGACCATCGTCGAACTTCACGAATACGAAAAAACGCCCGACGATGTAAGAGAGTTTGCCGAAAGACTAAAAACAAGCGATCCCCACGATCCCGCTGCGGACAAGTTTGCCGACATTGCGATTGTCTATGCCGCATACTGCGAGTTTCTCGGGCGCAGCGCCGAGGTCTTTATCAATCCCGACATTCAACTGACCGAGGCGCGAAGGAAGGTCAAAGACGCCGATTTTCTCAAAGGGGCTCGTCTCTGGGTCGACGGCTTTTCGAGTTTCACCATTCAGCAGCAGCTGCTGCTGATGGAGGTTCTCAAGGTCTCATCCGAGGCGCATATCGCGTTGTGTCTGGACCCGGCTGAGATCGATTGCGCAAAGCCCGACGCCGAGGCGCTCGATGAGGCGGACCTGTTCTATCAGACCCAGCGCACCTTTGCCGAGCTTGTCGAAGCGATCAGTAAATCCAAGCTGCAATCGGATACGCCGATTGTGCTTGCCGAGGCGCTTCGTTTTTCATCGTCGGCGGCGCTTGGGCATATCGAGAAAAATCTCTTTATCGGCGCAGGCGCCGAGAAGATAGATGCCGGCAAAGCGGCCCATATCGTCAACGCGCCAAACGCCCGGGCGGAAGTGGCTTATATCGCCAGGGAAATTCTCAGACTTGTAAGGCACAGGAATTTTCGCTTTCGGGATATCGCCGTTGTCGCTTCGGATATCGGGTCGTA
>QNBS01000128.1 GCA_003644175.1 Planctomycetota bacterium
CCCAACAAGCCCCATTGCCAGGCGGCAAGTTCAAACGCACCAAAATCAAACATACCTGCAATCCTCTCTTGCTGCGGCCGATGAGGCAATGTCGGCGCCTCGGCAACCCAAAGAGGCGTATCGTACGGAATATGCCATGAAAAACAACACTTTTCTGTTGCCTGCCCGGAACACAACGGCTTTGTTCCTCGACGGCCACTCCGAGTGGATAGCGGTCGAGGATAATCTGCCGAGACTGTGGCGGCCTAAGTAAAGGGCTTCTTTAACCGGTGGCTGTCTTCCAGCTAAGGTTGAGATCTTCCAGCAGAGCGATCGCTTCACGCAGCATTTGCGGGTTATGTTCGGTGTTTGCCCTGGTCAGATGCCTGCTGAGAAAGTTGTATATGCGGTGGAGGTTTGTGGCGACATTTGAGCCTCCGTCGAGATCCACCGACGAGTTAAGTTCCATGACAATGTCCTGGGCGTTCTTGACATTGCCGCCGGCTGCGGGGAGGTTGTCGTCGTCCAGGTCGCGTATCGCCTGATTGAGATACGCAATAGCCTTATCATACAGTATGATAATTATCTTGTCGGTATGTACGCCCAGTCCCGGCATCGGCGAACCTTTTCTAAAAACAGCCTCTCACATAAATTATACAATATAATTTGCTTGAAGAAAGTGCCGATAATACTACTGATAAAGGGCCATCCCCGCCGGCGTGTAAAGCTGCGCAAACGGCGAGATTTTTTTGTGCGAGGCGAGGCCGGCCGGACTAAAGAATTTTGCGCGGTTGTGCCGATTATTACCTTTGACCTCTTACTAATTACTGCCCGCGTCTTTCGCAATGGCAAATAGAATCAACGCTTGTGGCGCTGATAAACAAAACCACACAAAATAAGCGGAAGCGTGGGCGGTTTTTTGCGCAATCATCGTGGACGCCTCGCAACAGTATCAGTCGGACCCCCTCCGGCTTTCGCAGCAAAAAGCATGTCGCAGCATCACAGTATCAACTCCTGTAATATAGATACGGGCGCCTTCTCAGCAAAGCGGCAATCTGCAGCCGGGAACTATACCCATCTTCGGCGGGACAATTGCTTTGCAAACGCAGGCAAATACGCATTAACTTTTGAAATTGAACGTCCGATAGCAGATTGCAGACGTGATTTATTGCAAATCGCCGCAAATGGGGTGTTGCCGGAAACGGATTTCCGGCCGGTGCAGTTTCTTTGCTTGAACAGTTTGAGTGCTTAATTCTCCTTTAAGAGCATGTTTGAGTCGTCCCGAACGGGCAGGAAGGGACACAAGTCCGTTCGGGAGCTATGCTCGGCGCTTAAAACTGATGGGTTGAATGTTGGTGGTGTTTGAAGAATGGTCGGTGCCAATATGAAAAGTTGTGAACTGATACAGGAATTTCTGGACTATCTGCGTAACGTCAAACGTTTCAGCGATAACACGATCAGGAGCTATGCCCTTGATCTGGAACATTACGCCCGGTTTCTGATTGAACGGCCTTCGCCGGGGGCGGTTGATACAGGCCCGGCGGCTTATACTTCCAGGGCCACAGCCACTGCCGTATCGACTGGGACGGACACGATTGTCGCCGGAGCGCTTCTTGCCGCGGACACAGATGCCGTCAGGAGTTTCATGGAACATCTCAATGAAAATGATTACAGCCAGTCGACAAAGATTCGAAGGCTCTCGACGATACGGACTTTTTACAGATTTCTGGTGAGCCGAAACCGTTTGGAGACCAATCCCGCCCAGGCCGTCAAATTGCCTAAGAAGTGCAAGGAACCGCCGCGAATAATGGAAGACGAGCAGGTGCAGCGCCTGCTTGCGGCGCCGGATACTCACACGCTGCTCGGCGCCCGGGACCGGGCAATTCTCGAATTGCTCTACTGCACGGGCTTGCGCATCAGCGAACTGGTCGAGTTGAATATGGACAATATCGATTTCCTGAGCGATGCAGTGCACGTGAAAAGCCCCGGCCGAAAAGAGAGAGTCATCCCCATCTGGTCCTCGGGGATTCAGTCGCTGCAGAATTACATCACACTACGAAACAAGCGCTCGCAGAGCGATGCGGCGTTTGCAAACAGGATTCTGTTCGTCAACAAGAACGGCCGGCGCCTCAGTTCCAGAAGCGTTCGCCGAAAGATGGACAAGTATCTGATCAAGGCGGATATCGATCCGTCGATCAGTCCGCGCACGCTGCGCCACAGTTTTGCCGTCAACATGCTGCGCGGCGGCTCGGATATTCATACGGTTCGCGAAATGTTGGGGCATCAATCGCTGTCGACGACGAGAGCCTACAGACAATTAGCCAGGAAGACGGAAGAAGAGAATCTGTGAGCATCGTTCGCAAAACTCGAAATCGGACAAACGGATTTTAAGGAGACCGGCATGGAAACGGGCGGAAAAGATACTGCCAGGAGACTCGAACGACTTTGCGACGACTATGAAGTGCTGATGCGGAGGGCTGATTTCTGTTCTGCATCGGCGGCGAGCGAACACGCCCGGCAATGCTATTGCCGAAAAGCGATATCGATGTATTCCCGGTGTCTGGAACTGGACGTCGCCGATATGACCGCCCTGCTCGGTCTGTTCGAGATATCCCACCAGGCAGGCGATCTGGAGAAGATAGAGTATTTCCTGATGCGATACCTGGCGACATATCCGCACGATGTCACAATCATGCTCTGCCTGGCGAGCGTTCACCTGCAGGCCGAGCAATTCGACGCGGCCCGTCAAATCCTGACCGATGTGTTGATTATCGATGCGGACAACATGACGGCCGTCGATCTGATCGAAGAGCTGGATCATATGGAAGGCCAGGACAGTATCGAGCATATCAAAGAGACGTACCTGATGCAGCCGGTCCGGGGGCGATAACACACACGCGCCCTGCACACCGAATTAGTCGGCCCATTTTGCCCGTCCGGCCAAAAATTACACCAGGCCGGCCGTATGGCTCGCCTGGTGCAATAATGTAATCAAGCAGATTGCATTGCGTTAAGAGTTAAAATCGCTGAAGTCCTCGCTGTCATTTAGCGGGATGGCCTTTTCCGCCGCGACCTTCGTTTCGGCCTTTTGCGGCTTGGCGGCGTTTTGCTGTGTTACCTTGTCCATCTGACTAAACGACAGCGTCATCAGCGATACCTGCTGCAGGGAAAAACACCTGTCTATAATTGCCACTTCGGGAGGAGCTTTCGGCGATTTAACCTCAAAACAAAAAATGATCCGACAAGGCTCAACTTATTTGACTAAAGTCGTAAAAACGCCCGCCTAAAGTGCCGATAACCTTATGGATACGGACAGCGACTGATACATCTTATGGGGGCTGTATCGGACCCGGGGGCGGCATACGCAGATCCCTCGGGGACATTACAATGCCGGGTTTGTGGGTGCGAAAATGGCAAGAGCAGGCAAAACAAAAGCCAGGCCGAGCAGGGTCTTGATAGCCGACGAGTTTCCGCTGGTGCGCGAGGCGCTGGCGGATAAAGTCAACGCCGCCGAAGACCTGATCTCGTGCGGCAGGGCCGACGCCGCCGCCGGAGTGATCAGCGCCATCGAAGAACTCCGTCCCGACGCGCTGGTGCTGAGTCTGCATCTTCCGGGCGCCGGCGGCTTTGAGTTGATTCGGAAGATTCGCTTGGCGCACCCTGATTTGCCCATGCTGGTCCTTGCCACCCGCAGCGATTCGGCACAGGCGGCGCAGGCGCTTCGGGCGGGCGCCAAAGGATATATCTCAAAACGCCGGGACGCCGAAACAATCATCGAAGCGATTCGACATATTCTGACCGGAAAACTCTGGGTGAACAAGGACTTCATGCCGAATCTCCTGGACCGCTATTTCGGCAAGAAACTCACTCACGCCAACATCAGGGACCTGCTGACCAGACGCCAACTGCAAATCTTCGAAATGATCGGCAAAGGCGTAACAACCAGGGAGATCGCCGCCCGATTGTTTATCAGCCAGAGAACCGTGGAGAGCCATCGCGACCATATCAAGGTCAAACTGAAAGTTGACGATGTCTTCAAACTCCACCAAATGGCCTTCGAGTGGGTACAGGAAGATGCTTCCCCGCAACCTTAAGTCGGCCGGGCATTGCCGCATGTTGTCAATTGCCCGGATACCCGAACGAGAAAATACGCGGGCTGGCCAGCCGTTTGTATTCGGCCATGGTCATGAAAACAGCCTTGTCATACGTCTCGCCCTGAAAGGCGATGTACTCTTCGTTTTCCAGTGAGGCATCCATCAGCGTCGGCAGGCCGTACAGCGTACCGAAGGGCGACTCGGCGCCGACCTGGCAGCACGGAAAAAGCCCGCCCGTATCGCGGTCGTCCACAAATTCGACGCTCCGGGCGCCGAGTTTGGCTTTGACAATATTCAGATCGACGCCACAGTAAACAGGAACAACACACATATAGTTTTTTCCGTCGGCCCGAATGACTATGGGCCTGGCCACTTGCACGCCGCTGATATGTCTGCCGGCGACAACCTCCTGCACACTCAAAGAAGGCTGATGACATTCAACCTCATACTCCGCTGTAAATTTGTCTAAAAACTCCAATACATGCATGCTACATCCCCTTTTCTTAATCGGCGCGTCCGGCCCCCGTTAATCACATTAATTTCCGGTTGGGCCGTCTTATACTTAAAGATTATACGTTCCGGCTCAACGTTTGTACGGAGATACCCGGTTTTTTTTTGCAAATGAACCTGCCGCCGGCGGATCGGTTCAGCCATGATCTCATGCGTACGGACAATGGCCCCGCCATATCCCGGCTGGGGACCCTTACCCACTCTGTTCAAGCAATCCGCCCACCACGGCATAGCAATTTACAGCGCTTTGACAGCAATGTTCTATGCATCGTTTCGCGGCAGGGAGGCGATAATAAGGAAGGCGAAACGTTTTAAGTTGACGTATATGATATCTCCGGCATTGCCCGGAACAAGTCAGGCAAATGGGGGGCCATTTTGCTGCCGATCTGCCGGCAGTCTGATAAGCTTCTTTTCAATGGGGGAACAAAATGCACCGGATTATGTATCTTTCTCGCGGCGGCAACATTGGCGGCAGCCAAAGACAACTTTATCATGTGCTCTGCAATCTCGATAGGAATCTCTACGAGCCAATTGTCGTATGCCGAAAAGAAGGACCGTCCGTCGAGCAGCTCAGAGGGGCGCAGATTCCGACGTATATGCTGCCCCTTCATCCGTGGCGATCTTTTCCTGTAGGGTTATTTCGCTATATCGACGCAATGCGTCTGGCGAGATTCGCACGCAAACACCGCGTCTCACTGATCCACAGTTCGGACCTGTGGCTCAACGGCTACCTGACATGGACGGCCCGGCGAATTAATGTGCCCTCCGTGCTGCATGTGCGAACACCCTTAAGCGACAGGTGCATACACAAGCATCGTTGCAACGACGCCGATTCGCTCATCGCCATTTCACGCCGTGTCCGAAAAGACCTCCTGTACGCCGGGATCGCCTGTGAAAAAATTGCCGTCATCAGCGACGCGGTGGACACAGACCTGTTCAGCCCAAAACCATCGGCGGCGAATATCCTCAACAGGCAATTCCCACAGACTCAAGGCCTTCGGATCGGTCTTGTCGGACGGATCGAGCCTTTCAAGCGTCAACTCGATTTCCTCCGGGCCGCCGAATGCGTCCTGCACACACACGGCAGGTCGGCAACATTCTTCATGGTCGGCAAGGTGCATTGCCGGGAGTATCATCAGGAAGTAGTCGATTTTATCCGTGTAAACGACCTGGGCGACCGTGTGGTCCTCACCGGAGGGCGCAATGACATGCCCCAGGTGCTGAACTCGCTCGACATGCTGGTCAGTTTGTCCGGCGGCTCGGTCATGTTCGAGGCCATGTCCTGCGGAAAACCCGTCCTGTCGGCGGGGTTCAGCACGAAGGAGAACTCAGTGCACATCCAGGACGACAAGACAGGTCTCCTGGTCGCCTCGAAGAAATCCGGCGACCTGATAGATGCGATGCTGCAACTGATGGACAACGCCGACCTGCGGAGATATCTCGGTCGCCAGGCAAGAAAGTGGGCCGAAGACAACTTTTCTCATGTCAGTATGGCCATAAAAACGCAGGCGCTCTATGAGAAAGTACTTACTCAGTACAGCGAGCAGTATCGCAGGCGCCCCGCGCCGAGCCTTCAGCCGGTCGGCGCCGCAGCCCAAACCACCTCGACCGCTGCATCGCGTTACTGACACAAAACCCAGACAGGTGTTTCGATTACGGCATTGGCAAGTCCGAACACAGTGTATCGAGTAACCGGCCCATGCACTTGTGCTGGTTGGACGGATTCCACCAGATGTTTCCCTCGAGCACGACAGGCCCGTCGGGAGTCAGCGCGATATCCCACCCTATGGTTCGGACGGGCGCAAATTTCAGCGCCGCCTGCCTTACAAGAGCCCGCGCCTCGGACCAGAACGGAAGCTGGAAGCCCGCAAAGCAAATGTCCGTTTGCGGGTGGGCGGCAACCGTCTTTATCCCCGAACCGTCCGGCGCGATCGTAATGGCATGGGCCAGTTTGCCGTCGGCAAGCGACACCTGCGCCTGGATGTTGCCCGTCAGGCCGTACTCAAAGTTGTCCGTCACGTTGCCGCCCGTGATAAGTTTCAGTTGTGCCTGAAGAATATCGGCCAAACCCGCCATCTCGACAA
>QNBS01000129.1 GCA_003644175.1 Planctomycetota bacterium
CGGCGAACCCGGCTGCACTTGCCAAAATTCGCGCACAAGTGCGAGCCAGAATGGCTGTCAGCCCCCTTTGCAACAGGGATCTTTTTGCCAAAAATATCGAAAAGGCCTATCGCCGAATGTGGCACGATTACTGCCGTTCTAAAGGGATTGAAATGAAACAAATCGCATCCCGGCAGGATACTGATTGTAAACCTCAAAAATATTCAGACCGTATGGTTAATATATTGGAGTAAATCAGGATGGCAAAAAAATTGCATATTGGCGGAAAACAACCCCACCCTGACTGGGAGATCTTCAACATTCAAGAGGGCCCCGACGTGGACCACGTAGGCGATGCGAAGGATTTGTCGCGGTTTGAAGACCAGACGTTCGACGAATTGTACGCCTCTCACACATTAGAACATTTCGACTACAACGGGCCACTGCAGAAAGTCCTTAAGGAATGGCACCGTGTCCTTAAACCCGAAGGTAAACTGTATATCAGCGTACCTGATATGGACGTGTTGTGCAAATTGTTTACGATGAAGGAAAAATTTACCGTCCAGGGGCGCTTTCATTTAACCCGCATGATGTTCGGCGGACATATCGACGAATATGACTATCACTATGTAGGCCTTTATTTTGACATTTTGAACTCACTGCTCGCTGGAGCAGGATTTCAGAAAGTACTAAAGGTGGAAAATTTTGGTATTTTTGAAGATGCCAGCACGATTTGTGTAGGTAATATCCCTATAAGCCTCAATGTTATTGCTTTCAAGGGCTGCGACACTTGCCCCGAAACCGGATGAATTTGCGAAAATACACTCCTCCATGCGAGCCGGAATGGCAAGAAGTGGTCTTTGTAATAGAGGATGTAAAGATAATCAGCGAATAATTGCAACCCACGGGGACGGAGTCTGTTCGGACAGCGTGGCTTATCGTTACAATTCAATGCTTAAGCTTCTTTCCACATAGGAGTATACAATGAAAGTCGCGATTCTGGCAGGAGGATTTGGCAGCCGCCTTCAGGAAGAAACTGTGATACGACCTAAACCGATGGTCGAAATTGGCGGCAAGCCTATCCTTTGGCATATTCTGAACATCTACTCGGCGTTCGGGTTCAATGACTTCGTTCTGGCTTTGGGCTACAAAGGTGAGTACATAAAAAAATATTTTCTGAATTTCTATGCCGTAAACAATGATCTGACGGTGGACCTTGCCAATGGCAAGAGCGAGATCCATGAGGGAAAGCAGCCAAACTGGAGAATTGATCTGGTGGATACCGGGCTGAAAACGATGACCGGGGGCCGCATCAAGCGACTGCAACCGTGGGTCGGCAATGAAACATTTTTGGCAACGTATGGTGACGGTCTATCTGACATTCGTATTGAAGAATTGATTTCTTTTCACAAGTCACACGGAAAAGTGGCGACGCTAACAGCGGTCAGGCCTCCTGCGCGGTTTGGAGGCCTCAATATTGACGGCGGCCGGGTTGTTAAGTTTGCTGAAAAACCGCAAAGCGGAGAGGGATGGATCAATGGAGGATTTTTTGTTCTTGAACCGGAAATATTCGATTACATTGATGGTGACAGCACTCCGTTTGAAGGGGAACCCATGCAGAAACTGGCTTCTGATGGGCAATTAATGGCATTTCAACATGAAGGTTTCTTTCAGCCGATGGATACGATACGTGAGTGTAATATTCTGGAAGACCTGTGGGTATCAGGAAAAGCGCCTTGGAAAATGTGGTGACATTGAAAGCTGATTTCTGGAAAAACAAATCTGTCCTGATTACCGGGCATACGGGATTTAAAGGGGCGTGGCTGTCTCTCTGGCTTAACAGTCTTGGCGCCGACGTCAGTGGGTACGCTACAGAGCCGCCTACAAGCCCAAGTCTTTTTGAACTTGCATCGGCAGGCATTTGTACGAAATCAACTATTGCCGACATTAGAGATTCCGCCTCGCTGAAGAGAGTATTCAAATCAAATCAACCTGAGGTCGTTTTTCACATGGCCGCCCAATCCCTTGTCAGACCTTCTTACAACGACCCTGTCGAGACCTTTACTACTAATGTTATTGGGACGGTTAACGTACTCGAGTCGATTCGCAAGTGTAAGTCTGTTAAAGCTGTTGTTATTGTTACCAGTGATAAGTGCTACGAGAATCGTCAATGGGCGCGGGGATACAGAGAAAACGACCCTTTGGGGGGTTACGATCCATATTCTTCCAGCAAAGCGTGTGCTGAACTTGTGACGGCCTCTTTTCGCTCCTCCTTTTTTAATCGAAAAGATTCTCAGGGAAACGGCGTTTCTATTGCTTCGGCGCGAGCGGGCAACGTCATAGGGGGCGGCGACTGGGCGGCGGACCGGCTGATTCCCGACCTGGTAAGAGCTTTTATTGATAATCGTTCGGCGGTTATTCGCAACCCTCTTGCGACACGGCCGTGGCAGCATGTTCTCGAGCCTTTGTCCGGTTATATCACTCTTGCCGAATCTTTATGTGACGGTCAAAGCGGCACAGATCAAGCGTGGAATTTCGGGCCGGATGAAGCAAATGTGCGTTCGGTGAACGATGTGTGCGACGGTATGGCCGGCCGATTTGAAGATGCAGTTCATTGGCGGCGGGATACTTCGGAAAATCCCCATGAGGCCCAGTTACTGCAACTGGACTCGTCTAAAGCTCGCCGTAAACTTGGATGGAAAAGCATTCTTACTTTTGAAGAGACGCTGGACTGGACTGCGCAATGGTACAAGGGATATATGGCGGGTAAAGATGGGCTTGAGTTGACATTAAATGATATTGGCCGTTATCAGTTGCGTCTAAGCAAGTCGAGCCGGGAAACTTCTGTATGCAATGTCGTGCATGCCAACAAGAATTGAATCATACGTTTGTAGACCTTGGCGTTTCACCGCTTAGCAATAGTTATTTGGCCGCCGACAGTCTTGAAGCGATGGAGCCGCATTACCCGTTGAAGGTTTTGTTGTGTACGCATTGCTGGCTGGTGCAGCTTGGGGCGGCCACAAAGCCGGAGAATATATTCAGTGATTATGCGTATTTCTCCTCGTTCTCTGAGACCTGGCTTCTTCATGCGAAAGACTACGTCGAGAAAATGATTCAACGTTTCGAATTCAATGAAAGTCATAAAGTAATCGAAATCGCCAGCAACGACGGATACCTGCTGCAATACTTCGTACAACGTGGAATTGGCGTGCTTGGCATAGAGCCGGCTGCGAACGTCGCCAGGGCCGCCGTCGCAAAGGGCGTTGAAACCCTGGTTAAGTTTTTCGGTACGGAAACAGCCGGGGAAATGGTCGGCGAGGGGGAAGCCGCCGACTTGCTCCTTGGAAACAATGTGTTGGCGCACGTGCCCGATCTCAATGATTTTATAGCCGGGATGAAAATCGCGCTAAAACCGGGCGGCGTCATTACCATGGAATTCCCCCACCTGATGCGACTGATGGCGGAAAACCAGTTCGACACCATCTATCACGAGCACTTTTCCTATTTCTCTTTCCTTAGCGTAGAGAAGGCTTTTGCGCGTCATGGTATTACTCTGTTTGATGTTGAAGAGCTTTCTACGCATGGCGGGTCATTGAGGATTTACGGATGTCATGCCGGAGACGCCGCCCGGCCCATAACCGATAATGTTGACGAATTGCGAGGTCGTGAATTAAGTGCAGGGTTTGACCGGATTGAGATATATCAGGGGTTTGCAAAACAAGTTGAAAAGTGCAAACGAGATCTGCTTGAGTTTCTAATTGAAGCCAAACGTCAGGCCAAAACCGTCGTTGGCTATGGCGCGCCCGCCAAGGGTAATACTTTGCTGAACTACTGCGGCATCGGCGCCGATTTTCTCGATTACACGGTGGACCGCAGCCCGCACAAACAAGGCCATTTTCTCCCCGGCACGCGCATCCCGATATTCGCCCCTGAAAAAATCAGTGAGACCAGGCCCGACTACGTCCTGATCCTTCCCTGGAACCTCAAGGACGAAATCGCCTCTCAGATGGCGCACATACGAGAGTGGGGAGGTCGGTTCGTCGTTGCCATTCCCGCAGTCGAGGTGCTCCCATGATTTTCACCGAGACGCCGCTGAAAGGCGCTTATATCATCGAACCCGAACGAATCGAAGACAAGCGTGGTTTTTTCGCCCGTGCCTGGTGCGCCAGAGAATTTGCCGAACGTGGTCTTAATCCCAACCTGGCCCAATGCAATATCTCCTTCAACAAGAAGAAGGGAACTTTACGAGGGATGCACTATCAGGCGCCGCCGCACGAAGAGGCGAAGATGCTGCGCTGCACGAAAGGTTCGCTGTATGATGTTATCGTTGACCTGCGAAAAGATTCGCCGACTTTTAAGCAATGGTTTTCAGTGGATTTAACCGCCGAAAACAGAAAGCAGCTTTACATCCCCGAAGGTTTCGCTCACGGATTTCAGACACTCGAAGACGAAACGGAAATATTCTATCAGATGTCGGAGTTTTACCATCCCGAAAACGCACGGGGAGTTCGTTACGACGATCCGGCTTTTGGGATTGAGTGGCGGCCCGGAGATATGATTGTTTCCAATAATGATCGGTCGTTTGCCATGACAAGCCGGTAGTCCGCCATGGCATATACGATACATCGTGAAAACATGAACCCGGATTTCCCAAGTAACAGGTGGCGGAACAGGCATTTGATGGCATAGAGTCTTGTATTCCTGCAAATTTCCTGTCGGTAACGGAATTACGATTCAAATATGAAAATTGTCATTATTATATGTCGACAGAAACGAATGGCAAGTTATCATTTACCCACGGGAATCGGTATAGTTTCGGCCTGCTTAAAACAAGCCGGCCACGATGTGGTTATGGTTAATCCCAATCATTCCCTGGAAGATTACGAATCCCTTCTGGAAAAAGAATTCGAACGCCATAAACCCGACGTTGTGGCCACGGGAGGCATGGGATTTCAATTAAATGAGATTCGGTTTATTACAGATATTGCGCGCAGGATGGTTCCTGAGGCAATCATCATTATCGGAGGTCCCCTCGTTACTAACGTCCCCAGTGTAGCAATGACCGGAGTTCCGGCCGCAGATTTCGGAATTATTGGCGAAGGCGAATACTCCACTGTAGAATTGCTCGACGCCCTGGAAACAGGGTCGGATATAACGGCGGTAAAGGGAATCATCTACCGAGATAAGCAAAACCATCAGACACTAAATCAAACTGCCGCCAGGCCTCTTATCGATAACCTGGATTTGCTGCCCATGGTTGATATGGAGGGCCTGGGCTTTGACACTTACGCAGGCTTACATCGCCCCGGCGAATGCGCTCCAGCTCTTATCCTTGATTCCGACACGAGAGTAATGCCTCTGTTAACAAGTCGCGGCTGTCCCTTCAAATGCACCTTCTGTGTACATGAAGCCGCCGGCCAACGTTACCGATGCCGGTCTTTGGATATTGTTTTTTCTGAAATCCGGCATGCTGTCGACACCTATAATATAAATGCTCTTTTAATTTATGACGACCTGTTCTGTCTTAACCCCACTCGTCTTAAAGAGTTTTGTCGTCGCATTGCACCATTAGGCCTGCGGTGGGAATGCTCAATGGTTGCCAAACAGATTAATCCTGAAATGCTGAAAATGATGAAGGAGAGCGGATGTTGCTGCATCAGCATTGGAGTCGAAAGCATGAGCCCGACCGTGCTGAAAAGCATGAAAAAAGGCGCGACCGTTGAGCAGATAGAACTCGCCTTAACACAGATATATGAGGCGGAAATGGCCGTATGGTCCAATCTAATATTTTTTGATCCGGCTGAAACCCTCCAGACGGTGGACGAGTCGCTTGAATGGTTCAGCAATCATCCACAATTTGATTTTCGTTTTGCAAAAATTGGGCACCACCCCGGCTCACTGATCTACGACGAAGCAGTCAAAAACGGATTGATTGGCGATCAACTCAAATATCTCCAGTCTGGAAATTGTGAAATTAACGGGACATCCATGTCCGCAGATGATTTTAACTTGGCGCATAAACTTATAAGACGAGCGCAACTTACATTCGGCTACGCAGGAAGAATAGCAGACTGCAAAATAGATAAGAGCGGAACTGTTAATTTAACATGCTGTTGCCCCTATTGCGGAACAGCGGGGCAATGCAGACTTGCGGGAGTCATTGTTAATCTTAACTGCCCGTCATGCAACAGAATATACCGGGCGCCGGTTGCTAAACGAGTAACGCCTTCACCAAACGCCGCCGCTGACATTGATCGCCTGACTCAGTTAATGAAAACGGAATCTTCACCGGACAGAATCTATGACATCTGGCGCCGGATCGTCGCAATAAACCCTTACCATGACGAAGCATGGAAACAATTACTTCATCATGCCGAGCAAAAGAATAATTATCGATTATACGCCGTCATTTTAAGAAACTTACTCCTGATAGATCCTTATGTCTCGGAGGGTTTCAGGAAAATGGCCGAGGTTTTGACTTTTCTTGGACTTGACAAACGAGCCACAAAATATACCCTTAAAGCTGAACATCTAAACCAATCAGGCATCACCCAATCGACAGCAACCTTTTCACCCAACCAACAAGGCGGCAGTCTCAAAAGCGAACTGGAAACCATGATAGACATGAAGGCGCCTATCTCGGATGAATTGTTC
>QNBS01000130.1 GCA_003644175.1 Planctomycetota bacterium
CCGAAGAGTGAGGCTGGTTTTGCTGTCGGCGACGCCTTTGCCCTGCTGGCTCAACCGGCTGTTCTCGTGGCGGCATTTGTGCTCTTTTGTTATATCAGTCTCGAAGTGTCCCTCTGCAACTGGCTTGCTCCTTTCGGTAAAGAAGTGATCACCGCTGAGAAACCTGAAACCGCATCGGACGTTGTGGACGCTTCAGCGCAGCGGCTTCTGTCGCTGTTTGCAGTAGCGATGATGATAGGGCGACTGTTGGCCAGCCAGATCTCCGCGATAACAACCTATGGCGCCTATTTCATAGCCGGCGCTGCTCTTATTTCAGTCGCTATTATCCTGGCTATGTCGCAGACAAAGAGCGGTCAGGTTGCAAGAGTTCTGGCTGTTCTGGCCGGACTCGCTTTTGCCCCTTGTTTCCCGACGACGGTGGGTGTTACGTTCTCGAAGTTCAGTCCGGAAGTTTACGGCAGTGTATTTGGAATCATCTTTGCCATTGGTCTTGCAGGCGCCGTGGTTATGCCCAAGGCGATAGGTAACATGGCAAAGGGTTCGACGGTTCAAAAGAGCATGAAGCTTCTTGTGCCCGTCTGTGTAGTCCTGATCGTCCTGGCGCTTGTTCTTGGCGTTGTAAAGGGACCGGCTGATGCTGAGGGCGACAATGGTGAGGTTGAAACTGCTCAGGTATTGACCGAATCCGAACCGATGCCGTCGGTTACGCTTATGTAAAGAAACCCTGCAAAATCACCGGAATCTTCCGGGCAGAAGGCTTCTGCCGACGAGCAGGGCGTTGACGGCAAGGTGAGTTTATGATGAATTGCGTGATGTCGCAGGGACGGTCTGACTACGACCCTGCGGCATCGCTTTTATATATAATAGGGATGTCTTGTTCGAGGTATCTGCTCTATGCAACCGCCCGAAAAACAGCACTATCCCAACTACCGCTGGGTAATACTCACCCTGCTTTTTGTCGCGACGACCATCAATTATTTTGACCGTATCGTGCTCAATGTTCTCGTCAAGGATATCAAGGCCGACCTCAGCCTAAGCGACCTGCAATACGGTTACATTGTTACGGCGTTTCGATTTACTTACGCATGCGGATTTCTGATTGCAGGAAGAGCCGTTGACTGGCTGGGCACAAAGCTCGGTTATCTGACGGCAATTCTCCTGTGGTCGCTGTCTGCAATTCTAAGAGGCGTGGGCAGGTCCTTGCCGATGCTTTGTTTTTGGCAGGGTTCGTTCGGTGTGGCGGCGTCGGGCAATTTCCCCGCTGCGATAAAGTCGGTCACCGAATGGTTCCCCGCAAGGCAGAGGTCTCTGGCAACGGCACTTTTCAACAGCGGACCGAGCATCGCACTCGTCGTCGGCCCACCCATAATCGCACTTATAATGTCCGGCGCCGACAACTGGCGATGGACATTCGTCATTGTCGGTCTCACAGGCGTCATCCTCGCCGCCGTCTGGCCGATACTCTACCGCCAACCAAAACACTTAGCCGTTTTGAATTCAATACAGACTCAAAACAACAAAACCATCAAATGGTCCCGCCTCCTGAAGCACAAGGAAACCTACGGCATCATGACAGGCAAGTTCTGCACCGACCCCGTCTGGTGGTTCTATATCGCATGGCTGCCAAACTACCTCTACGACAAACGCGATTTTAACATTAACGAAATCGCAATAGCCCTCCCCCTCATCTACGGAATAGCAATCGTCCTCGGCAATATCGCCGGCTGGGCGGCGGGCTTCCTCATCCGAAAAGGCCTGCATCCGAGAGTCGCACGAAAAAGAGTCATGTTTGTCTGCGCCTTGTTTATGCCGCTATCGGCTCTGGCCGTCTTCGCAGATAACCCCTGGGTGGTGATCCTCCTGGTAAGCCTTGCATGTTCGGCACACAACGGCTGGTCCGCAAATATCTTTACCCTCGTTGGAGACTGCTTCGACTCGGCAGCAGTAGGCTCGGTAACAGGCCTGATAGGTTTCGCAGGAGGAATGGGAGGAGTCCTCATAGCAGGCCTGGCACCGGCCTTTATAGTGCAGTACTTCGGATATGTCCCCATCTTTATTCTGATGGGCGTGCTCCATCCGGTGGCAATCGTCTTCGTTCATCTGTTCATAAAGAAAGGCGAACTGATTGAAGTGAGCGTCTGACAGATACGATAGGTTTTCTTGTCTCGGTCTTGACGGTGTCAGACATTATCGGTATGCTGTATGCCTTGCTTAATATAGGTTTATAATCACCGCAGCGGATTCAGGGAGCGTGAGGTGACGAACTGTGAGTGAAATGACACATCGCCGGAGGGTGCTCGCGACATTGAGGCATGAGCAGCCGGACAGGATTCCTTTCGATTTGGGCAGTACGCTGGTTACGGGGATTACCAAAAACGCATACGTGAATCTGGCGCAGGCGATGGGGGTTGAAACCGGGCCAATCGAACTTTGTGACACAATTCAGCAACTTCCCTTTGTTTGTGACAATATTCTGCGGGTTTTAGACGTCGATATAAGAGGACTGATTCCGAATTTCGGAAGAAAAAATCCGAGGCTCATTGACAATGGATATTCTTACTCATTCATAGACGAATGGTCGGTCAAATGGGAAATGCCAAAAGGGTCGCTCTATTTCAGTATCGCAGAATGTCCTTTTGCCGGCGGCATCAGCAAAAAGGCGATAGATGATTTTCCCTGGCCCGATCCTGGCTCGGCCGAGCTTCTGGCGGGCCTGGAAGACAAGGCGAAGGCGTACTACGAGCAGGGATACGCGATTATCCTTGAGAATCTGTGTGCAGGGATTTTTGAGATGTGCTGCAGGGTCCGGGGCAGCGAGCAGTTTTTGATGGACCTGGCGGTCGATCCTGATGTTGCATGCTGCCTCATGGACAAGTTTGTCGAACTGAAGATTCAGTATTACAGGGCGGCGGCGGCGAAATTGGGCGAGTATGTGCAGTTTGTGCGGGAAGTGGATGATATCGCCGGGCAGGAGACGCTTCTGGTGTCGCCGAAGATGTACCGCGAAATGATAAAATCCCGTCATAAAATGCTCTTCGATGCGCAAAAGCGGTGTTTTCCGGAACCGTTCTTTGTATTCTTTCACTCAGACGGCTCGATTTTTGATATAATACCGGATATGATAGAGACAGGAGTCGAGGTGCTAAACCCCGTGCAATTGACCGCTAAAGGGATGGCCGCCGCCGGACTCAAGAGCGAATACGGCAAAGACCTGTGTTTCTGGGGCGGCGGCGTGGATACTCAGAGTATCCTGCCGAATGGTTCCGCCGACCAGGTTAAGCGGAATGTAACCGAAAGGATAAATACTTTTGCCCCCGGCGGCGGGTTTATCTTCGGGACGGTGCACAATATTCAGGATGATGTGCCGCCCGGGAATCTGCTCGCCATGGTGGAGGTGTTTAAGGAATTGAGAGATTATCACTGACCAGAAGGACAAGAGATGTTGAATAGAAAACTCATGTGGGCTTTGGCTTGTATTGGGGGTTTGTGCTGCGGTGCGCTTTCGGCGGCGCCTTTGGCGAAGATAACCGTCGAAGCCGGCGATGCCGACCGGATTGACACCCCGCTGTGTGTTTCGCTGGATGCCGTCGGTGTTGACAAGGACAGCAAGCCCTTGCGTCTGGTGGAGATTACTTCAGGTGGTCGAAAACCAACGCCGGTCCAGATCAATGCTTCAAGAGGCGAGCTTTGCTGGATTCTGCGTGGCAAGACCGCCGCCGGAGCAACAAGGGTTTTTGAACTTATCGGCAAGAAAGCCAAAACGAAAAATGCCGTCGAAATCATAAAGACCGACAAGCACCTTGACATCCAGATCGGCGACGACAAGGTGCTGCGTTACAACCACGCCCTTGTGCCCCCGCCCGAGGGGCAGGACCCGCTGTACACGCGAAGCGGTTTTATTCATCCGCTCTGGTCGCCGGCAGGCGCGGTGCTGACCAACATTCATCCCAAAGATCACTATCATCACCTCGGCCTGTGGATGCCCTGGACCAAGGCGCGTTTTGAAGGCCGCGACGTTGATTTCTGGAATCTTAAGAAGGGCCAGGGTACGGTGCGTTTTGTGAAGTTTCTCTCGACGACAGAGGGACCGGTATTCGGGGGTTTTCGAGCGGCGCAGGAACATGTGAACCTAAGCGCGCCCGGCGGCGAAAAGGTGGTGCTTAACGAAGTGTGGGATGTCCGCGTGTGGAATACCGGCGGCGCTAAGAAGGGGGTATGGATCGTTGACTTCACCTCCACGCAGGAGTGTGCTTCGTCGAGTCCGCTGGAGTTGCCCGCCTATCGTTACGGCGGCTTCGGATTTCGCGGGACCGCTGAGTGGAAAGATGGAGTTGCCGACTATCTGACCAGCCAGGGCAAGACCCGCAAGGACGGCCATGCGACGCGGGCAAAATGGTGTATTGTGCACGGCCCGACGTCCAGGGGCGATTCAGGCGTCGTGTTTATGAGTCATCCGGGCAACCGTGAACATCCCGAGCCGATGAGAATCTGGCCCAAAGGCGACATATTCTTCAACTGGTGTCCGATCCAAAAGAAGGCATGGGTCCTTGAGCCGGGCAAGAAGTATGTTTTCAATTATCGCATGTTCGTTTATAATGGGAAAATGACAGCAGCCAAAGCCGAAAGATGCTGGCAGGATTTCGGAAATCCCCCAAAAATTACCGTAGAAAAGTGAAAAGCAGGAGTAAGAAACAGTGAGCCGCACAACAGTATTTATTTTGTTGCTGGCGACGTGCATGTCGGCCGGACCGGGAGTCTTGGCCGCCAAGGGCGCCCCCACCGACGAGGAGGTCGCCAGGATGGTTGCGGCGGCGTCTAAGGTAACCGCCGTCAAGCCGGCAAAGCCCCGCAAGGTGCTGGTGTTCTCGATCTCGTGGGGATACAAACACAGTTCTATTGGCTACGGCAAGAAGGCCTTTGAGATTCTGGCGAAAAAGACCGGCGCATTCGAGGCGGTTATCAGCGACGACATTTCGATGTTCGAGCCGGAGAACCTCAAGCAGTTTGACGCCGTCGTCTTCAACAATACCAACAACGAGATTTTTCTGCCGGAGAATTTCGACAAGTTGCCCGCTGCCGAGAAGGAAAAGGCCGCCCGATATGACGCCAGGCTTAAGGCAAGCCTCGTGAAGTATTTGAAGAAAGGCGGCGGGTTGGCGGTAACTCACGCCGGTGTGGCGAGTTTTCGCAAGTGGCCGGAGTACGGCAATATCATCGGCGCACGTTTCCAGAACCATCCGTGGGGCGCCGGCTCTACGGTTACCCTGAAGGTTGACGAGCCGGACCATCCCGTCGCCGGGGCGTTTGCCAGGCCCGTCTTTGAGGTTACCGATGAGATATACCAGGTGGCGGACCCTTACTCCAGAGAGAAGCTTCGCGTATTAGTGAGTATCGACGCGGGCCTCACGCCGACGGATATGAAGAGCATCACCCCGGCCCGTCGCAAGGACAAGGATTTCGCCATAACATGGATCAAAAGCTATGGCAAAGGAAGAGTATTTTACTGTGCGCTGGGTCACCAGCATGAGTTGTTCTGGAATAAGATGATTTTGCAGCATTATCTTGACGGCGTGCAGTTTGCCGCCGGCGATTTGAAAGGCAGTACGACGCCCAGCGCAAAACTTCGCAAGGCGCCTGCAAAGAAATAAACAAACAGGTAATACTTTAGCCAACTGTGAGATTCGTTTGTCATTCCCGCAAAAGCGGGAATCCAGCATAAAATAGCTTCCGCCGCAGAGCCTGCCCTGAGCGTAGCCGAACGGGCGGTTTCCTGTTTTTTGCACACATGGCTAAAATGTTACACAAACAGGACTTTTTTAAGATCAGGAGACGTATTATGACCTGGAGGACGCAGGGAAACAAAGTGATGGACCGTCGACAATTCATGGTCGGCTCCGCCGCGGCGACCGCGATTGCCGTGGGGGTTCCTGCGATTGTCCCGTCGTCGGTGTTCGGCGGCAATGCGCCGAGCAATCGTATCGTGATGGGCAGTATCGGCATGGGCGGTCAGGGCAACGGCAATACCAAGGGATTTGCCGCCAAAGACGGCGCTCAAATTGTTGCCGTCTGCGACGTTGACGCCGCACATCTGGAGAAGGCTCGCAAAAAGTTCAAACTCGACGCAAAGTCGGCCTACAACGATTTCCGCGAACTACTGGCTCGCAAAGATATCGATGCTGTCATCGTCAGTACGCCGGACCACTGGCATGTGCCGATTTCAATCGCGGCGATCAAATCCGGAAGGGACGTCTATTGCGAAAAGCCGCTGACTTTGACGATTGCCGGCGGACGCAAACTTGCAGACGCCGCCAGACGCTACGGCAGAATCTTGCAGACCGGTTCGCAGCAGCGTTCGGGCAGTGAATTTCGCCAGGCATGCGAGCTGGTTCGCAACGGTTACATCGGCGACCTCAAGACCATCCGGGTGGGGATAAAGGCCAATAACCGCTGGTGTCCCGAGTGGAAGCCGGAACCGGTCCCCGAAGGGTTTGACTACAATTTCTGGCTTGGACCGGCGCCGTGGGCGCCGTATACGACGATGCGATGCCACTATTCCTTCCGTTTCATATTAGACTATTCGGGCGGACAGATGACCAACTGGGGCGCTCACTACCTGGAC
>QNBS01000131.1 GCA_003644175.1 Planctomycetota bacterium
AATATTCAAGGCGGTCGGCAAGGTCGAAGTGCTCGAAGACGCCTCGCTCATGGACGCCGTAACCGCCGTCAGCGGTTCCGGGCCCGCCTATTTCTTCCTGCTGATGGAGGAGATGATCCGCGTCGCAGAAGAAATGGGACTCCCTTCCGACGTCGCCTCCGGACTCGTCTGCCAGACCGCAAAAGGCGCAAGCATTCTGGCCGAATCGGCCCGTTTGAAAAACGAAACACCCGCACAACTCAGGGCGAAAGTGACCAGCCCCGGCGGAACAACCCAGGCCGCCGTCGACACACTAAAAAAACTGAACTTCGATCGAATAATAACCGCCGCACTGACCGCCGCAAGAGACCGAAGCAAAGAACTGTCCAGTAACAATAATCGAAATCCAAGGCATTACCGCAACACGAACGCTCGACGAACAGAGTGGTTTTAAGCTGCTGAAACTGCAATGACCCCCAAAAACTGTAACGGCTGCAATTCATCTTATCTGAACCGAAATGCCGTAATGGGGGTGATTACCGCCCTCTGCCGGTGAAGAGCCGTGGGATGTTGGGAGCGGTTCCGAGGAACTCAACGGCACTTATGACATGATGGGCAATGTCTGGGAATGGATGGAAAGCCCGCATAATAGTAGTTACTTCCCCAGCGCCAACCGCCGGCGCCGTGGTGGTTCGTACTACCCCTACGTTCCCAACGACGCCCTCAGCCTCAGTTCGTCCTACTCGAGCTACTACGGCAGCCCGGACGACGAGACCTTCCTTGCAGGCTTCCGTGTTGCCTCCGTCCCCGAACCCGCCACGCTCTTACTATTCGGCCTGGGCGGTTTGATGTTGAGACGAAAGAGATAACGAATGCTGTCAAGGAGAGAACCAGGGCGCTGACACCCTGTCAAGTGTCTCACCACTTCAGAGGAGCAGTATGGCAGGCCCGCCTGCCCGCCTCCGGCGGGCGTTTATCTCTTATGGGGTGTGTGGTTGATTGGGATCGGCGGGCGGACCGGTAATTACCGGTGCTGTGGTTGTTGGGGTTTTGGCGTCGGAGGTTTTTTCTTCTTCGGGGATGTCTTCGAGGAGATCGTCGAGTTTCTTTTTGAGGTTGTTTGCCTTCCACGAAGCGATTTCGTAAACCCAGCCGGTGTGTCGGTTGCGGAACTTCTGAGCCGCTTCGATGGCCAGGAGTTTGGCTTCCTTTTCCTTGAGCTCCTCGTCGGATTCCGAGCCGTCTCGTTTCACGGTTACCCCTTTATCGCCGGTGAATTCAGCGTCGGCCTTGATGAAGGTCTTGTCGTCCTTAACGGCGATCCGGAGGGTATAGACGGTGGAATCGGCCAGCGTGCATGTGTACGTTGAATCGAAGTTGAGATCTTCGGCCTTTGAGGCCTTTTGGACATCGGTAAACTGCATGTCGGTCAGGGCTTTGAACACCTGTTTGTAATCGCCGCCCTTGAACTTTTTGCCCTCGCCGACGCCGCCTTCAAGCAGGATATCTTCGCTGTCGTCCTTCTTTGCCAGCGTGTAGCCGCCGCCGGGATACGTTACCTTTACGCTCTTGATCCGGTCGGCTTCGACGCTGGTGAGCCTTTTGTCGATGTAATCCAGGCCGGACATTCTCGGCCAGGGCGAACCGTCGATTAGATAGACCTTGTTCTCACCAAGGAGCCGCACATAGACGCCCTGCTTTTCGGGGTCGGACTCTGAGATAATAATGCCGCCGAAGCCTTCGATTGGTTTGGCTTCACTGTCCAGGAACTTTACGATATAACGCGCGTTGTCTTCGCTGACGCCGAGGTCGGTGTGGTTCTTTGGATCGTCGGTAATCAGATCGACCGTCTTGATGTCAAGTATCTCGGCGACAAGGCCGTTGATCTCGTTGACCAGGGCCGGGTAGTTGTCCTTGTTGGCCACGACGAATCGGCCGTTCGCATCTTTGGTGATCTTTGTCTCCTCGTCTTTGGACTTGAGTATGACGGTGGCGATCCTGCCGGTGTCGAAGCCCTGGATCAGGTTGACGTTTCTGTAGGAGGGCGCCGGCCCGGGCGTGTTCAACTGTGACGTGACGACAGCTAAGACGACCATTACGGCGGCGACAACAGCCAATATCGTAAGTTTCTTATTGCTCATTATTGTACTCCGGGTTCGTATCAACTACCGTTATTATCAAACAACTGTTACTCTTTGACGCTTTCGTGTTTATGGATTCCCGCTCCCCGCTTTCGCGGGGACAAGCTTCGCGGGAATGCCGGTCGGTTTATCAGGAATCGCCGGCATGACTTATGTAATGCCGTTTCATTACGCTTCGCCGCGCCCACAAGATGATCGCGATCAGCAGGATGATCGCCGGGCCCGGCAGGGTGCAGAGGTTTCGCAGGTTGGCGCCGAGCTTTTCGATGCGTCGAACCTTTTTCATTTTCACCTGGCGAAGCTTCTTCTGCAGAACACGGATGGTGGATTCCACTTCCATCTTCTTGTTGAGTATTTCGGTTTCGATGATTGAGCCTTCTTTGCCCTCGGCCTTGGAGAGGATATCGGTAAGTTCCTTCTGGAAACCGGCGATCTGGGCATTGATATTGGCTTCCTCTGCCGCGGTGGCTTCCTCGGCCTGGCGTTCGATTTCGTTGACGACGGTGAAGGGGCGTTTGAAGTTGCCCCGTGATCTTATCGAAAACAGGTTGCTCGATCCGGTCAGGTCCTCGATGGCGTTGAGCATGAGGGCGGCGTTGTCTTCAACCACTGTGGTTCCGAAGAACGTGTTGCGATAGGCGACGATATCGCTGATGAAGTCGACATCGGCAAAGACTATGACGGCACAATCGGCGTCGGCGGCCTGGGTAAGGCCGGTGAGAGTTTTGGTCTTCGGTTCTTTTTTCTCGCCGTCGGTCGGAGGCTCGTCGTCGGCTTCATCCGGGACCTCGATGCCGTCGGGGAAGCTCGAATTGAACTTGCCCGTGATGCGGTACGCCATGACGACGGGCTGGTCGCCTTCGGTGAACTTTTCTCTCAGCGCCGCATAATCCGGATTCATCAGTTCGTAGGGGCTTGATACCTTCCATGTATTGCCGCGATCGGTTGTCATCAACAGCGGGGTATACTCAAGGCCGCTGTCGGCGGCGCCGGCGGTCTTCTTCAAGGCGCCGGGGAACCACATCCTGACCTTGTTGAGTTCGGCGGTCATTGCACGTTCGGTGTTGAAGGATTTGAGGTTTCGGGACAGATCCACAGCAGCGATGATTTTGCCGGGTCTTTCATTGGGATGGGACGTACTTGTATAGGCAAGAGCCATGTCGCCTGCGAAGGTGTTTTGCGGCATTTCAAGGCCCCATGTGCCCAGGAGCTTGTCGAGGCTGGAATTGAATGTGGGTGTCTGTCCGCCGCGCATCATCATCTGCATCTGCATGGGGTCGGTCTGGTCGATAACAGAGTGCGGATCGAGACAGATGATCGCCCGCCCGCCTTTGAGGATGTACTGATCGATCGCAAACTGCGTCTTTTCGGGCAGGTCCTTGGGGTGGATCACCAGCAGGATATCGGTATCGGTGATTTCGTCGATTTCGGTGTCGATCTGATTGACCTGGTAGGTCTGCTGCAGATGCCGCACGATGCCCCATGTGGGCTTGGGCTGCTTGCCCTGTGCTCTCATCATCTGCGCCATGTAGCCGGTGTCGCCCATTATCGGGAGGGAACTGATGATTCCGATCCGTCTCTTTTCGCGGGTGATGGCGGTGTCGATCAGGTAGCTGATGTCATACTCGACGAACTTTTCCCTGTCGGGCGAGAAGAAGTCAATCTTCTTTTCAACGCCGAACGGCGTCTCGAGCACCATACCGAAGAAAAAGGTTTCCTCTTCGGGCAGGCTGAACCTCTTGAGCCTGTGGCGTATCGCGTCGACTTCGTCGTCGGTGAACGGCCGGGGATCGATGACTTCGAGAATGATATTGCCTTTGGCGGCGGCGACATATTCGTCCAGAAGCGCCCTTACGAAGACATAGTATTCGTTGAAGTAACGTATCTGGTCGGGCCCTTTCATGGCGGCCGTCTTGGAGTAATAGAGCTTGAGCTTTATCGGCTGATTCAGCGAGTCGAGGATATTCTTTGTGCCTCTCGAAAGCGTGTACAGCTTCTGCTCGGTGATGTCGGCCCGCATGGATTTGCCGATGTTTTGGCAAATGGTTGTCGCAGAGACCGTAATGATCGCAATGAGCGCGATAGCTGTTATTGCACGTACCATTCTGTTCATCAGCTTGCCTTCCTTTCATTCAGGATAATACTGCAGACGCTTGTCCAGCCAACAATCAGGATTATGAAATAAGCGATGTCCTTGAACTCGATGACACCCTTGAGTATCGAGTCGAAGTGCGTTTGAAAACTGAGGCTCTCGACAACGCCGAGCATTGGCGCCGGCAGGGTGTTCGCCAGGTAGTTGAGCGTGGTGGGCATGCCGGACAGCATCAGTATCGCACAGGCGACAACCGCGAGGATAAAGCTGATGACCTGGTTTTTCGACAGCGCCGAGAAGAACGAGCCTATCGCCAGGAAGCCGCCGGCGATGAGCAGGCTTGCGAGATAGCCGGTGATGATAAGGCCGACATCAGGGTCGCCGAGATAACAGACGGTCAACGGAACGGGAAACGTCAGCGCCAGTGCGATTGCCAGAAACGTCCAGGCAGCCAGGAACTTGCCGATTACCGCCTGGGAGACGGTAATGGGCAGTGTAAAGAGAAGCTCAATGGAGCCGGTCTTTCGCTCTTCGGCCCAGAGCCGCATCGCAGTCGCCGGAACCATGATGACAAACAGCCAGGGCAGGTTTCCGAAGAATATGGTCATGTCCGCCTGACGCATTTGATAGAAGCCGTCTTTGAATGTCCAATAACCTGCAACAAAAAGGAAAATGACAAGAAATACATACGCAACGGGCGTTGCGAAGTATCCTTTCAGTTCTCTTTTGAATACCGCTCGAAAGCCATTCATATTTTTTTACTCCTGCAGTTCATATTCTGTTTCAAAGTATACTTCCGGATTCCCGCTTTCGCGGGAATGGCAAATCATTGTATCACGCCAATCAGGTCAGGCGATCTTTTTGGTTGCGGTGATTTTTCTGAAGACCTTGTCGAGAGTGCAATTGTATTCGGTTTTCAGATCGTCGGGGGTCGAATCGACGAGTATCTTTCCCCTTGCGATGATGATCGCCCTGTTGCAGACGAGCTCGACCTCTTCGAGGATGTGCGTCGAGATGATTATGCATTTGTCCTTGGCCATTTCATTTATGAGTTGTCGCACCTCGTGCTTCTGGTTGGGGTCGAGGCCGTCCGTCGGCTCGTCGAGGATGAGGACCTGCGGGTCGTGAATGAGGGCCTGGGCGAGTCCGACGCGCCTGCGATAACCCTTTGAAAGCGTATCAATCGTCTGGTGGTAAACCGAGTCGACCGAGCACAGCGGCACGATGCGGTCGAGCGCTTTGTTGCGGGCCTGTCCGGTGATCTGTCGCGCATCGCAGACGAAGTTGAGGAATCCTCCGACGGTCATTTCATTGTAGGCCGGTGCGTTCTCGGCAAGGTAGCCGACGGACTTGCGGACGGCGATGGGGTCTTTGAGGATGTCGTGGCCGCAGACCGTTGCCGTGCCGCTGTCGGGTGGGAGAAAACAGGCCAACATCTTCATTGCCGTGCTCTTGCCGGCGCCGTTGGGGCCCAGGAAGCCCAGCACATCGCCCTGGGCGACCTCAAAGGACACGTCGTCAACCGCCACGATAGGCCCGAATGTGCGTCTTAACTGTTTGACACTTATCATAATCATCTCCAAAAAGCGAGGCTGAACCTTACCGCCATGACGCAGCCATAACAGTGATTTAGGCCGTGTAATACGCCGAATTCAACTAAATGTTCACCATTTTTAATGATTCCAGCCCGGATGTCAACCCCAACGAACACCGGATTTATCTCTCACACCGCCGCCAAACACGCAAAAATCAAAACCCACAGCTCACAGTTCGGCATAAGCGCTTTTTATTTAAGAGGTTAGAGCAAACTGGGGAACAAGGATTCGAACCTTGACTAAATGATTCAGAGTCATTCGTGCTACCGTTACACTATTCCCCAACAAACCTTTTACGTCGGCTTACGTCGGCGGTATCGCCGAATTTCTTTAGTTTCGCCGGTCAGATCCCGCTTAGAGCCGGGCAAAGATACCTGATTGTCGGAGGCCTGTCCAGCACAAACCGCGAGAACTACAATAACACACATTATTTTAAAAGCAGCATCACACCCCAGATGGGGCCTGATGCGGAGGGCGGCAATTGACGCCGCCTCGCCCGGCGGTGTCGGCAATATCAACACGAGTCCCGACTTTATCGACCCGGACGGTCTCGATGATGTCCCCGGCAATTCTGACGACGATTTCAGGTTGCAGTCCGGTTCGCCGTGTATAGACGCCGGCGGCAACAGCGAGATACCTGCCGGTGTTGCCGGCGACATGGATGAATACATAAGAATCTTTCGTTGCGTAGTGGATATGGGTGCGTATGAAGCTCAAAATGGGTTTGCGAAC
>QNBS01000132.1 GCA_003644175.1 Planctomycetota bacterium
ATACTGGACCCCAAGAGGGGCAAACCTGCGATTACCCATTACAAACTGCTTGCCGATTTCGGCCCGTTCTCCCTGTTAGCGGTCCGTCCGGAAACGGGCCGGACGCATCAGATACGCATCCACCTTGCCGAAAGCGGTATCGGGCTGGCCATCGATCCGCTCTACGGCGCGGCAGCGCCGATCATGCTTAGCGACATAAAACACGGATACAGGCGAAAGCCCGGCAAAGTCGAATCGCCGCTGATCGACCGGCTCACCCTCCACGCCTACCAGCTCGAAATCGGCGCGCCGGACGCCCGGCCGACCGTCTTTATCGCCCCGCTGGAAAAGAAATTCGCCGCCACCGTAAAAATGGCGGCCAAACACAACCCCCAAGGCCCGGACGCCTTCACCAACCCGGACGACCTGGAGCGAATACTAAACGCCGAGCCCTTCTGATCGCCTGTGGATACGGGCACTTTTTGCTTGACCTGGGATGCGGTTTCAGGGTACAGTTACCGCCCTGTGTGGACGATATATTGATTTAGGCTAAATACAAATTCCTATGCCATCAAGTTTTGCAGGGGTATTGTTTAGGAAGCAGGTTATGGACAGTAACAAGATAAGAGTGGGTTTGGTGGGTTTCGGGACCGTGGGGGCGGGTGTGGCCGATCTGCTGCTAAACGGCGCAGAGACCATCCGGGCGAAAACCTCTCTGGATATCGAATTAGCGACGGTCGTCGATCTGGATACGACCAGTCGGCGTCCGGTGAAGCTGCCGGCCGGCATGCTCACCGACGACATTGGCACGCTGGTGAATGACGAGACCATCGACATCGGCGTCGAACTCATCGGCGGCACCACCGTCGCAAAGGATATACAGCTTAAAATGCTTGCCGCGGGCAAAGACGTCGTTACGGCGAACAAGGCCCTGCTTGCCAGGCACGGGGCCGAGTTGTACGCCGCAGCGCGAAAGGCGCACAAGTGCATCGCGTTTGAAGCAAGTTGCGCCGGCGGTATCCCCATCGTATTAGCGATCAGAACGGGACTGGCCGCCAATCGCATCGACGCGATCTACGGCATACTCAACGGCACGTGCAACTACATCCTGACCAACATGACGCAGAACAACCTGGACTTTGCCGTCGCGCTTTCGCAGGCACAGGAAAAGGGCTATGCAGAGGCCGACCCGACACTCGACATCAACGGCGCCGACAGCGCCCACAAACTGGCGATCCTGACCGGTCTGGCGTTTGCCTGCGAGATCAAGCTCGAAGACATCTCAATCGAAGGCATCGAAGGCGTCTCCATCGACGACATACGCAACGGGCAGGAAATGGGTTATGTGCTGAAACTCCTGGCTATCGGCGAACGGGATGCCGAAGGTAAAATCTCGCTGCGTGTGCATCCGTCCTTTCTTCACAGCGACAATCCCTTAGCCCGCGTGGACGGTCCGTTCAACGCGATCAGCGTCTTCGCCCACGCCGTCGGACACACGATGTACTGCGGGCGCGGAGCTGGCATGATGCCGACGGCAAGCGCCGTCGTCGCCGTTTCGATTATGTCGGCGACGGGCAACTCGAAGAGAGTCTTCGACAACCTGGCGCTTCTGCCGCGCGCCCAGACCGAGCCGCTGATAAACGACATAAGCTCCCTGAACAGCAGGTTCTATATAAGGCTTATGGCCAAGGACCAGCCCGGCGTCTTTGCCGCTTACGGCAGGATATTAGGCGATCACGGGATCAGTATTTCAGGGGCGCTTCAGCATGAAGGCTCGGGCCCCGACAATACGGTCCCCGTCGTCATCACCACTTATGCGACAAAGCAGAAGAATATGACCGCGGCGCTGGATGAGTTAGCCCGCCTGGACGCGGTCGGCGGCAAGCCCGTCTGCATCCGAATCGTCGATATCCCGGAGGATCGCGACTGATGAAATACGCCATTATCATTCCCGACGGAGCGGCCGACTATCCGCTCGATGTATTCGACGGCAAGAGCGTCATCGAGGCGGCCGTCACACCCAATATGGACAAGATCAGCAGCGAGGGCAAACAGGGCATCGTGCTGACCGTGCCGGCCGGCATGACGCCGGGAAGCGATGTGGCGATGATGAGCCTGTTGGGCTACGACCCGCTGACCTGCTATTCGGGCAGGGCGCCGCTGGAAGCGGCGGCAATGGACATCCCGCTGGGCCCCAACGACTGGGTCTTCCGGTGCAATCTCGTCACGATTGCCGACAAACGAATGGCCGACCACAGCGCAGGACACATCTGCGATAAAGAAGCGGCAACGCTCATCACCGAGCTCGCCGCCCAGCTCGACGCCGGACACATCCATCTTCATCAGGGTCTGAGCTATCGGCATCTCTGCGTCATCAACGGAATCCTGTTCAAGGTGAAGACCACACCGCCGCACGACATCATCGGCAAAAAAATTTCCAAACATCTGCCTCACGGCAAGAACGCCGATGTCCTCATCGAGATAATGGACCGATCCGAACAGCTCTTCGCCAACCATGACATCAACAAAGTCCGCATGGACCTGGGCGAGAACCCCGTCAGCCGTGTCTGGCTCTGGGGGCAGGGGCAAAAAGCCGTCCTGGAGCGGTTCAGCACCCGGTTCGGCCTGAACGGCGCCGCCATCACGGCCGTTGATCTTGTCAAGGGGATCGCCAAACTCATCGGCTTTGACCTTATTGCCGTCAAAGGCGCAACGGGATATTTCAACACCAACTACAAGGGCAAGGGCGCCGCGGCAATCAAGGCCCTGAAGGATCACGACATCGTCCTTGTTCATGTCGAAGCGCCGGACGAAGCCGGCCACAGCGGAAACGCCGAGCAAAAGAAAGCCGCGGTTGAAATGATCGACAAACACATCGTCGGACCGGTCCACGAGGCGCTCAAGCAATACGACGACTATCGCATTCTGGTCATGCCCGACCACCCGACACCCGTCGAAACGAGGGCGCATTCCGGAGACCCTGTCCCCTTCGCTATGGCCGGAAAATCAATACGGGGCGTACTCCAAAAACCATTCTGCGAAAAAAACGCATACGAATCGGGATTCAGAGTCGAAAACGGCTGCGAAATGATGGAGTACTTCGTAAAAACCTGAGGCCCAGTGTTTTATCGACAGCATCAGCTTTCGTATTTTTTCAGGAACGCTTCTACTGTTATTTCTTCCTGATTGCCGGTGGCCATGTCCTTTACGACAAGCTGGTTGTTTTCGGTCAGTTCGCTGCCTAAAATTATTGTGTATTTGGCGTTGGCGGTCTGGGCGGCCTTGAGTTGCTTTTTGAGGCTCGTGGACTTATAGGAGAAGTCCGCCGCAAGGCCCTTCAAACGCAACTGCGTGGTCAGTTGGACCGCCCTGGGTTTGAACTCATCGCCTGCAATCGCTATGAAGTACTCTATGTTTCGCGTTGAAAGCATCTCGTCGGTGAGCAGCCCCTTTTGTCGCAGCAGTATCTCGAGCACGGCGTCGCCCATGCCGAAGCCCGTTGCCGGCACCGACGGCCCGCCGAAGTCCTTGAGCAAATTATTGTATCTGCCTCCCCCGCATATCGCTCGCAGTGAACTCCGGCGGTCGTATATCTCATAGACGACACCGGTATAGTAGGCAAGGCCTCGAACGATTCCTATGTCGAACTTCACGAAGTCGACAATGCCCATCAGTTCAAGCGTCTCGAAAAGCTCCCTCAACTCATCGACTGCCGCTTTCGCCGCGGCGTCAAGGGCCACGATATCGCCGATGGCGTCTATGGCCTCAACCGACATCAGTTCGATCACGCGCCGGCGCATCGCAGGATCGGTGATTTGCTCGGCGATCATCTTCTGAAAAGTGTCGTCGGGAAGTTTGGGCTTTTTGTCAAGGACGGCATAAACCGCGTCAAGCTTATCCGGGCCAATCCCTATCGTTTCAAGGATTGCACTGAGCATCTTGCGGCTGGAAATTTTTACGACAATATCGTCGGGGCCGAGACCGGCAGAGTGAAGATAATCGATCGCAGTGAAAATCACCTCCGCGTCGGCAAGGATGTCGTCGGCGCCGATGATGTCAACGTTCCACTGGAAGAACTCCCGCAGCCTGCCCTTCTGCGGCCGTTCGGCGCGACAGAGCCGCGGCAGGGAAAACCACTTGATCGGCCTGGGCAGCGCGTTGATCTGCTGATTCACCATCCGCGCCAGGGTCGGTGTAATCTCCGGCCTGATGGCGAAGTTGCGCCCGCCGCGGTCCGTAAACGAAAAAAGCTGCGAGGCAATCTCGTCGCCGCTCTTTATCTGGTACATTTTCAGGAACTCGAAGATGGGTCCGTCATATTCCTCGAAGCCGCTGCGAAGCGACGCCGCCTTCCAGCCATCGACGATATAATTGCGCACCGCCATTACCTGCGGATAAAAATCCCTCGTTCCCTTGGCCGATTGAATCTTCATGATTGCTTCTTCTTTTTCTTTTTTCTTTTCTTCGGCTCGAGCTTGCTGAACACCTTGTCGCCGAATTTGATCTTCATGTATTCTTCCATTTGGCGGGCGCTGGTGAAATGAAGTTCATAATCATACTCATTGCCCGTAAAATCGCAGTCGTCGGTCTTGTAATCGCGGCATATCTTCGGCCGCAGATCGTAGATCGCGCACCGATGACCACCATCGGTCAGGTTCATGCACTTGTTCTTGACATTGAGATACCAGTCGCCGTCTTCGATAAAAACCGAGATGTCCTCATGACAAAGATACCACCGTATATCGTCATAGTCGTCCCAGTCCTCCGGCGTATCGAGCGGCAGTGCAAAATAACGACAACACAGCCCCGTACACTTGTCACATTGAATCTTACGTTTCTTCTTTTTCGTCTTCGACGCCACTTGCTGACTCCACTAAACCGTTTCAAATGATTTAACAACGATCGGGCCATTATAGGCGGTTGCCAACCGGCGTCAAGCCGTAACCGCCGATTTTGTCGCAATGCCGGCGAACCGGGTCTTGTCCCGGCTTGGAACCTGCGGTATAATCGCCCCGATTGTCCGGCGTGCGAACGTTCGCAGCGGCGGCCTGGTGGTATAAGAGCAAGCGAGAGAGCTTTTTCATCCGGCACAGGTGTCTCCGCGAAGAATAAGGCACTCTAACAAAACCAGGATCGAGTATATGGAACCGCTTCGCGGAGCTGTTTTAATAGATTTCTCGGCTTCGCTCGAAATGACAAATCGGGTTTTGTTAGAGTGCATAAGGAAAGAATCCGAGTGAGCTGCGAAAAAATTGTGATTACCGGTGGATGCGGCTTTTTGGGCCGGTTCATTGCCGGGCGGTTTTTGGAAACAGGTAACTGTCCCCTGTTAAAGGTCATTGATCTCAAGGCGAATGGGGCCGCTTTATTTGATTTTGCAGATGACAAGAATGTCGAAATTGTCCTGGGCGCCGATGTGTGCGATTATGACTCAATGGTCGACGAGTTTGCCGGCGCAGACTGTGTGATACATCTTGCCGGGATTGTCTCGTTTTCACTGAAGGATGAACTGCTGCTGAGAAGTGTCAATGCCGGCGGAACCAGAAACGTCTTGCGGGCCGCCGGCGACAACGGCGTCAAGTGCGTCATTCACGTCAGTTCAGTAGCGGCCTTAGGCTATAACGACGACAAAGATAATCCCGTCAACGAGGAGTTCCAATTCGACTGGAACATCGCCGCAAAACGCAAAAAGTTCTACATGCTCACCAAGCACCAGGCCGATCTCGAAGTGGAAGAATTCAGGCGACAGGGATTGAACATTGTAGTCGTCTATCCCGGCCTGATGTTCGGTCCCGGCGATGTTGCCAACTCGGCAAGGCTCATAAAGGCAATCAGCAGCCGCAAGATACCGTTTAATATGCCCGGCGGGACGAATATTGTCGACGTCAGGGACGTTGCCGCGGCAATTGTGGGCATTGTCAAAAACGGCATCAACCGGGGGGATTATCTGCTCAGCGGCGCCAACCTCACATTTAGCCGGGTCAATGGAACAATCGCAGAAGCCCTGGCGACAAAACCGCCCGCTTTGACCCTGCCGCGGTTTTTGAACGGTCCATTGTTCCGATTGCTGCTCTTTATCGAATCCGTATCGAAGAATAAACTCGCTCTTACCGCCGACAACCTTGATTCGGCATTCAAGTTCAGGTATTTTGACAACGCAAAGGCAAAGAGCCAATTGGACTGGCGTCCGCAGATTAGTTTCCGGCAGACTATAAAAGATACGATTGAATGGATGAAAAACGATGGTCGACTTGACTGAAAAGGTCGTTTTGGTAACGGGTGCAAGCAGCGGGATAGGCAAGGCGGCCGCCGTCGAATTCGCAAGGAAAGGGGCCTCGGTCGTCCTGGCGGCGAGGCGCGTCGAAAAACTCGCCGAACTGGGCGACCACATCCTGACATTCAACGAAAACTGCATCTACGTCAGGACCGACGTTACAAGTGAAGAGGACGTTGCCAACCTTTTCGACCGGGCCGAGGAGAAATTCGGACGGATTGACATCCTCATCAACAACGCAGGACGCGGTCTGAAATCCGGGCTGATCGATATCACAT
>QNBS01000133.1 GCA_003644175.1 Planctomycetota bacterium
CCCAATCACTCATAAGCCAGCGGCTGGAGGGTGAGTCATCTTTCAAAAGATGAGGGTATTCTGAAAGTCTTAGCGGTAGCGGCATACGTGTATCCCGCCATGTTATCGAAAAATATTTGTAACTGATATAATAACGCTGCCAGTTCTCGTCCGTATTAATGACCGAATCATCTCCCGGCCCGCCATATTCGTTACTTTGAGCATATGATTCGACTGCTGCTGCACTGGGACAATAGAATATGTTTCTATTGGCCAGGTAGTGTGGGAAAAGACTCTGGACTAAAACTGATTGCGGATTGCCGCAAAGTTTCTCAACCGGATATTTCCCATTGTTATCCATGGCATACATTTTCAGGCCGAAACCTAATTGCCGCAGATTACTTGCACAGGCAACCCTGCGTGCCTTCTCCCTGGCCTTTCCAAGTGATGGAAGCATAATGGCCATTAGCGTTGATATGGCCGTCATCACTACCAGTAACTCTGGAAGCGAAAAACCAGAAGATAGGCTAAACAGGGGTTTATTTTGTTGTCTTACCATACCTGAAACCGGGGATATCTAATTTTTATCACCTTTGCATTTGCGCATAATAATTGCAAAAACGTGCTACTGCGCATAAGAATACAAAATTTGTGCTACCTGTCAAGGAAAAAAACCTGAATTTTTGACTATTGTGCGGAAAAAGCCGCTACAATATAATATAGGGTTATACCAATCCCACTAAAAAAATGCGCCATCAGGATGACTTTTTTTGAGGGGTGGCAGCCACTGGAGCGAAGCGCAAGTGGATGGGGACGTTGGGGTTAAACCATCCACCTCACTTCGTTCGGTGGCTGCCACCCAGGCGCAATATTTTAAGCGGATTGGTATTAGAATGTATTTGCCCCTTCGAAATTCGATCCCGAAGGGAGTCTACTCGCCGCAGGAGGGCCGCGACGGACCCAGTTCGACCCCGGCGCGCCGGGGCGGTTCAGGGCCACCGTCAGCGGATGAGCGTAGTCTGCCAGTATAGCGGTTTTTTTGCTGGATTAAAGTCTGTTGAATCTGGCGTGCATGGTTTTTGGGCTATTTCGGTGATTTGGCTTGCAACATTGCCGTGATGACAGTAGAGTAACAGGCCGGTTTCAGGGCGTCAGGGCGTGCGGCGGGTCGGTTGCCGCTGTTGGTGCGGCGGCGACCTGGATACGTAAGTCCTTATAAGACTTTTGCAAAATTGCGATTTGACATGTTTTTGGGAAAGAAAAGTCGCTGAGCTTTTTTCTTTCCTTAGAGGTAACTCATTATGCGGCAGGATGTTATGGGATTACTTAAGAAACTCGAAAAAATGATTTTCTTAAGTAATGCATGCCAAACCGCAATTTTGCAAAAGTCTTGTCCTTATAAGACAACAGCCTGGAGAGGTGACCGAGTGGCTTAAGGTAACGGTTTGCTAAACCGTCGTAGGAGTACAACTTCTACCGGGGGTTCGAATCCCCCCCTCTCCGTTTTCGCTGTTGCAATCCCTAAGGCGTTTGCGAGCACACAGTTTGCAACTCTTGTGCCTGATAAGGCCTTCCATACGCCATAATGCTCTATATCCGCAGCCTATGCGGCGGTTGCCGTGCAGGTTGCGCAGATCGCGCCCGTCGGGCCGGCACTCCCAGAAGTGATGCGATGTTCCCCAGTGCCGGTCGACATAGTCCCACTGCGTATAGGCAATCTTACCCGCATGGGGGATAAACCGGTAAGATATACCCTTAAGGGTATAATTTGTGGGTAAAAACGGCAGAGATCGCCCGTTCGGCTACGCTCTGGGCAGTATACAAAAAGAGGATGCAGCCGAGCGAACATTTGGCATGGGCCGGGGCTATATAGAAATATAGGGCAATGCCGTGGGGGCTTTTGGAGGGGAAACGCCTGCCGCCAAAAGCAAGGAGGGATTCAGTGAGCACCTGTTCACGGTCAAGATTGGGATCACGGAGTTAATATGAATAAAAGCCGTCCGAAACCCTGGGGGTCGAAATCAGACCCCACAAGACGCAAAAGGGGCGAAAAATGCCCCCCGGCAGGCGCCATGCCGCCTGGAGGTATCGGACTCTGTCAACAAGGCCGAGTCAAGTCATGAAGAACCGCTGTCCGCCGTCTGAGGCACAAGTAAAGTGGAAAGGTAAGCAAGAGGTATGGTCAAAGATATTACTATTCTGATAAGCGAAGACGACCATGGGCATTTCATACTCATGAAGCATTGCCTGAGGAATGCAGGCATTGACAATGAGATTGTCTGGCTGTGCGACGGGCAGGAGACACTGGATTTCCTTTTCAGCCACGACGGCCAACCGAATCTGCCGCCGGTGGACAAGTACATTCTCCTGCTTGACATCCGAATGCCCAAGATCGACGGAATCGAGATATTGGAGGAGATCAAGAAGAACGAGCGGCTGGACCATTTGCCCGTTGTTATCGTTACATCAAGCGACAATCCGGACAATATACGCCGCTGCCGAAACCTGGGCTGCGACGGCTATATTGTAAAGCCCCTCGACGAAGAGGCTATCGCCCTGATAGAGAGATTAGCCGCCGCGGCATAACCTGCAACGCACCCACCAATAACAACCATACGCACAACCCCACCCTGCTGCAAGTCGCATCCGGGCGTTTTCTTGTTGCGTCAGATGTATTCGTTGATGAGGTTCTCCAGCATCTCCACGCGGCCTGATGCGTTTGGCTCGATTTCGCCCTTCTTCAGGATGTAATCGCTGCAATGTTTCATGCTCGTCTTGCCCGCTTCTATGTCGGCGCCGATGCCGCTGTCGAAGCTTGCGTACCGCTGCTTGATGAAATCATCGACGACGCCGTCGGCCTGGATTGCCGCGGCGATCTTCAGGCCTCGGGCGAAGGCGTCCATTCCGCCGATGTGAGCGTGGAACAGGTCCACCGGCTCGAAGCTTTCGCGTGCGACATGTGCGTCGAAGTTCAGGCCGCCCGTAGTGAAGCCGCCCATCTTCAAAACCGTCAGCATTGCAAACGTTGCGTCATAAAGGTCGGTCGGAAACTGGTCGGTGTCCCAGCCTAAGAGCAGATCGCCCCGGTTGGCGTCAATAGAGCCTAAGATGCCGTTGGCGACGGCGAACTCCAGCTCATGGATAAACGTATGTCCGGCAAGTGTCGCATGGTTGGCCTCGATATTCAGCTTCAGGTGCTCGACCAGGTCGTACTTCTGCAGGAAGGCATAGCACGCCGCCGCGTCCGAATCGTACTGGTGCTTGGTCGGTTCCTTCGGTTTAGGCTCGATGTAGAACTGACCGTCGAAACCGATTTGGTTCTTGTGATCGACGGCCATGTGCAGAAACCTTGCCAGATGGTCCAACTCGCGGCCCATGTTCGTGTTGAGCAGCGACTTGTACCCTTCGCGACCGCCCCAGAAAACATAGCCGGCGCCGCCGAGGGTCTTTGTAACCTCCATCGCCTTGGCGACCTGTGCGGCGGCGTAGGCGAAGACGTCGGCGTTGCAGCTTGTCGCGGCGCCGTGCATGTATCGCGGATGGGCAAACAGACAGGCCGTGCCCCAAAGCAGCTTGACGCCCGTGCGCTGCTGCTCTTCACCTAACACCTTGACCACTTCGTCAAGGTTCTTGTTGGACTCGGCAAGGCTGTTCCCCTCCGGCGCCACGTCACGGTCGTGGAAGCAATAGAACCCGACGCCGAGCTTTTCAAAAAACTCAAACGCCGCCCGAACGCGATTGATTGCGTTGGCGACCGTCTCGCTGCCGTCATCCCAGGGCATTAAACGTGTGGGCTCACCGAACTGGTCGGCGCAGCCGTTGCGAAACGCATGCCAATACGCCACGGAGAATCGCAGGTGCTCGGCCATCGTCTTGCCGCCAACGACCTCTTCGGGATTGTAATGCTTAAACGCAAGCGGATTTTTGCTTTCGGGGCCTTCATACGCTATCTTGCCGATGCCTGGAAATGCCTCTTTCATCGTACTGGTTCTCCTTAATGCCAAAACGTCTGTATTTTCTCGATTGTTATGACCATGCTTCCAGCCATAGAAAAACACATTTGCCGCCCTGTGTCAAACACTTCTCCCAAAAAGGCTGCTGTCGCCTTGAAAGTCGTAATGGCACCTGCTATAATGTCGGCGGGGAGATTGTTTGCAGCCGCCGGCAGCCAATTCGATTGGCCGGGCAGGATGGAAGATGGGGATACCATGAAAAAGCATGTAGTCAATATCCGATGTGCAGTAATTGGCACGGTGATTCTGGCCGCCCTGGCGGGGGGGTCGGGCATGGCCTTTGCCGATGAGTCGCCCCGCTCGGGACCGTCGGTCGATTTTTCGCACGGCGATCTGAAGGTGTCGAAGAACAAGAGGTTTCTTGTGCACGAAGACGGTACGCCTTTTTTCTATCTTGCCGACACGGCGTGGGAGCTTTTTCACCGGCTCAATCGCAACGAGGCCAGGAAGTATCTGGAGAACCGGCGCCAAAAGGGTTTTACCGTTATCCAGGCGGTTGTTCTTGCGGAGTTGGACGGCCTGAATATCCCGAATGCCTACGGCGACAAACCCCTGATGGGCAATAACCCGGCCCGCCCGAATGCCAAATATTTCAACCATGTCGACTACATCGTCGGCCAGGCCGAAAGTCGCGGTATATACATCGGGATGCTGCCGACATGGGGCGATAAGGTGAGCAAGGCTCATGGTAAGGGACCGGTCGTTTTTAACAAAGACAATGCAGTACTGTACGGCAGGTTCTTAGGCAAACGTTACCGCGACAAACCGAATATTATCTGGATACTCGGCGGCGACCGCATTGCCGACGGTTCTGAAGATATCTGGCGCGCTATGGCGATGGGTATCAGGCAGGGCGGCAGGGGAAGACATCTGATGACTTACCATCCGCAGGGCGGCCGGACTTCGGCGCAATGGTTTCACAACGATGCATGGCTTGACTTCAACATGCTCCAGTCGGGACACTCCGCCTTCAATCTGCCCAACTACGAAGAAATAGCAGCTGATTACAACCGCAAGCCCGTCAAGCCGTGTCTTGACGGTGAGCCGCGATATGAAGATCATCCCGTCAACGGGAAGCCGACCGGCGGCTGGTTCGACGATTTCGATGTTCGCCAGGCTGCTTATTGGGCGATTTTTGCCGGCGCGTTCGGCCATACTTACGGATGCCACGATATCTGGCAGATGTACGCGCCCGGCCGAAAGCCCGTCTCATTTGCAAGGAAAAACTGGTACGACGCCCTCGATCTGCCCGGCGCGCAGGATATGACGCACGTCAGGAATCTGATGGAGTCGCGCCCCTTCCTCCACCGCGTTCCGGACCAGTCGCTGATTGTCGAAGGCCAGGTCGGCGGCATGGGCCATGTCCAGGCGACCCGCGGCGACGGCTATATTTTCGTCTATATCCCGACGGGACAGACGATAAAGGTGCGGTTCGGCGTGGTCTCCGGCACGAATCTCAAGGCATGGTGGTTCAACCCACGCACGGGCTCGGCACAGTATATCGCAAAATTCCCAAACAGAAGCGCCTGGACATTCGACCCGCCGAACAAACCCGCCCGCGGCAACGACTGGATCCTCGTGCTCGACGACGAATCAAGGAATTTTCCCCCGCCGGGAACCGCAAAATAGCCCCAAAGCCCGCCGCATCGCATTCAATCTCCCTTCTGTAAGAATTGGCCGCGCGGAAGTTTGACAACTTGAAATCACAATTTGTGACTTCAAGTTATCTCGCTTCTGCAGGAATTGCCCTTTTTTCCTTGCATTGACCCCCCAACCCCATAAAATTGTCCTGTTCCAGGTTGTTTTCGGCGTGTTATCTGGAAGCAAGACCCGAAAGCGGGTATATCTGGAAACCATATAAACAAAAGTTCGGTAGAGAGAAGAATGCACTACAAGATCAAAGGCACTGAGATCCGCTCGGAGAATGCCGCAAAACCTGCCACTGATGCAGCGGCGTCACTCGTTAGATGGGTTTGCGACCGGGACAGCACACCGTCAGCGCTGGACTACGGTTGTGGAAAACTCCGTTACACGGGCCATCTTGCTCAACGTAGTAAGCATATCGGTCTCGTCGACTCGGAAGTGCAACTCACAAGAACTCAACGGATTCACGGCGAATACACATCGATTAAAGCATACGCGAAGAAAATATGGCCCTCTTGCACCATCCAGAACTTGAAGGACTTTTGGAAGCAATCGGCTCACCGGTATCACTTTGTTCTGTGTGCCAATGTACTGTCCGCAATACCTTGCCCGAAGACGAGAGCAAGATCACTTCGAGCGATTCGTGCCGCTCTGGCGCACAATGGGCGTGTTCTCTTCGTGAACCAACACACGAACTCTTACTTCACGGAAGTTCGAAAAAGAGCGTCCAGTCGTCCACATCTAGACGGCTGGATTGCAGAGTCGAAAGGCGGTTCATCCTACTACGGCATCCTAACTGTACTGTGTAATTTTATTAAAGTTATCTAAGTCATTTATACGAATAACTTTCCAGGGGAATAGTCCCCATGGAAAGGATGAGTTATGGAGCGA
>QNBS01000134.1 GCA_003644175.1 Planctomycetota bacterium
AGCGGGATCAATACGAGCAGTCCGATCGATGCGTCAAAGGAGGGAACCGGTAACGGTTCAAGCCCAACGGCACCTTCGGTAACCACAAGGGTTGATAACTGCCTGGTCCTCCGCATGTACGGTGCCGAGGGCGATGAGCAGGCGTCGACATATTGGCCGGACGGGACAACCGCGATATTCCAGGATGACGAAGGCGGTGGCACTGTGGTCGGTGCGGCGGCCTATGAATACGAGGCCTCAGCGGGCAGTACGGGCACAGGCGCCTTCTCTATGACCGGCAGTAAGAAGTGGGTTGCTGCGACAGTTGCCATAGCGCCCGGCGACGGCGCCGACGGCGTCTCCGGCGGCGCGGGCTGGTTGAGCCAGACGTCCAGCGGTTCCACCGGCACGAGCACATTTTCACTTACAGCATCGCAAGAGGCACAGCTCTTAACCATAGCGATAAAGCCGGACCCCGACGGCGGCAGCCGGTAACATAACATTTCTGAGTTCATAGTTCGTAGTTTGTAGTTCGTCGACCAACTACCAACTATGAACTTATAGGACGCCGGCGGCGAGTTGACTATGCGTCTGCTCGGCCCGGTTTAATGTCCGAAAAAAAGACGTTTTACTGCTGAAGATGCAAATTATGCATTGGTTTTTCATTGTTGGCGCAGGGGCTGTGAATAATTCGATTTTTCCGTATCAAACCGCTCATTTAAGACGATGTAAAGGGTACGTCATAATATCTGTGGACACCGGCACGCAGTAACAGGTGAATAATGAGCAATACTCGCAGAAAAACCCAAAAAAGGGCAAATGGGTTCGTCATGGTGATGACCCTGTTTGTCATGGTGATGTTGGCGACCCTGCTGATAGGAAATCTCAACCTCGAGATGGTGGATTTGTGCCTTGTAAAGAACCGTCAACAGAGCCTGCGGGCCTACTACATCGCCGAAGCCGGCATTGCCGATGCGATCGATCAGATTCAACGGGACGGTACATTGGCGACTACCGAATGGGAAACCGACTTTCCATCGTCTCCGGATAAATACAGCATTGTTGTCACGCAGGGTGGAATAACGGTCGTAAACTCGACCGGCCTTGCGGCGACGGCCAACTTCAGCAGGGAACTGGAGGTGGAGATGAGAGTATCCGGTTCCGGGCCTTATGACGTCACTATTACACAATGGAAGGAAGTAATCCAGTGAATCGCGGCAAATCCATTCTCGGCATACAGATAGACGACGATTTTTTGAACATCGTCCATCTGGGTCAAACGCCCCGGGGCCTGCGTGTTTACCGCTGGGCCGCCGAGCCGCTGGACGTCGGCACGGTGGAAAACGGATTGATCACAAATGTCGAAATCATCGCACGGAAGATACACAGTTTTCTAAGGGCCGACAGGCACAAAGCCCGTGAAGTGGTAATGTCTCCGTCATGCTCGGCGGTAAGGTTGATGCCTTCGGAGTGTGCGACCGGACCGGACGAACACTTGCGCAAGCAGATCGCCGACGAGATAAAGAAATACACGCTGTTCGGAAACCAGGAAATCGTATTCGATTATTGCACCTTCAGCGATCCGAACATCGGCTCGGACAAACAAACCGTTCTCAAAGCGGTGGCGACCAGACAAGTCGGCGATGCCTGCCTGGATGCCGCCGTATCCGCTCATCTGAGCCTGACAAAGGTCGCCCCGGCGGCTTTGGGCGTCGTGAAACTGACTTACAGCGAATTATTCAGGGAGCCTTACGCTGTTTCGGTATTACTGGTGCTGGATTCGGCCTCCGGCAGCATGTTTGTTTTTGAAGGCTCAACTCCCAGGTTCTGTCAAAATCTGACAATGGGCATAAAGGATATATGCGGCGAGGCAGACATATCTTCTCCGGCGGAAGAGATGAAGCGAGTCCTGGCGTTTGCCAATTCGCTTGTTCATGCCGGTGAATCGTCGATTGATCTGAGAATTGCCGTTAGCTCCGGCGGCCGGAAGTTGAAGGAAGTTGCCGACAGAATAGAAAGCTTTCTCCCCCGTGTAACCATCAAGCCGATTGACTCGGCCCAGATCGTCGAGCAGTTCGATGTGCAGGACGCAGACGACGAAGACTTGCCGACCCTTGCATTTGCCCTGGCTGTAACAACTATGTGCGAGTCCGAATACACGGGACAGTTGAGCATGGTCTCTCGGGAATCGCTCATCAGACAAAGGGCTCAAACGCAGATCTCGCTTGTCGGAAAGGCCCTGCTGTTTGTAATACTGGTGGCTGTCTCGGCCGTTGGCTTCTTTAAAATAAAGACTACCAACATTGTCGTTGCTTCGGATGTTATCGAGACCGAAATCACCGAAGTAATGCCCTTGAAGGAAGAGGAAGCCGGCCTGAGAAGGCAAATCCGGAAGTTGACCAGGCAGCGATTAGCCTACGTCAAGGCTCGCAAGTCGCTGACGGATATTCCCTGGCCGCGGATTCTTCACATCATAGGCGACGCTATCCCCGGTAAACTGAGCATAGCCGCTATCCTGCCGTTTGATGCGACGAATTTCAAGATAGCCGGAGAAACATTACAAGAAGAAAATGTATATACGTTCATGAAAAATCTTCAGGCCGCAGAACTCATTGAAAGCGCCAAAGTCGAAGAAATAAAATATGAAGACTACGATGACTACGTTTTGGTCAACTACAGAATAGCCTGCAAAATACAATCAGAGGAAGACGATCTATGATTGCAAAGCTGTTGGCTAAACTTGACGGACCCGGGAGAAGAGCCGTCGCCGTCCTGGTGATACTGGCGATGATATGTGTTTGCTACTATACAATCGCCAGGAGCCCCTTGCTTAAACTGAGGCAAAGCGGGGAAAAACTCCGAAATGTCCGGAGGACATACGCCGGCGCCATGAAAGAACTGGCGGGTTTATCGAAACTGAAGAAACGCCTTGCAGAGGCCGAACAGCAGCTTGACCAGGAAAGACAGCAGTGCTTTACCGTAGCACAGGCTTCCGGATTCTTCGAGAGTATAAATACTATAGCGCTTGGGCATGGGTTGTCGCCGAAATCACGATTGATTTCCAAACCAAGGTATGTCGCCGGCCAGGATGACCAGGCCCGGCGGCGATCTCTTGCCACGCAATCGACAAAGATATCCGTCGTGGGCAATTACTTCGACATTGTGGGTTTTATCGATGAGCTTACGGACCGCCCACAGAAGGTTTACATAGCAGATTTGCACATAAACCGCACGAGCCGGCAAGACGCCCGGCCAAAAGCAACATTTAACGTGATCGTAATGACGGATTCGGCGGAGATATAGAAAGACTTTCCATGTTCTCCAGGACACTCAGAAAAAAGACAGGCGGGGCAAAAATACTGGTCGTTGACGACGATCGGTATGTATCGGCGTTTATGAATATCATTCTTTCACAAGGCGGCTACGAGGTCGTCACCGCACAGGATGGCCTCGAAGGCATTGACAAAGCGGAGAAAGAAAAGCCGGACCTTATTTTGCTCGACTTTATGATGCCGAATATGGACGGGCTGACAACTTTGGCGGGTCTGAAAAAGTCGAAAGAAACAGCCGGCATACCCGTAATAATGGTCACAGCCAGCGACGACAAAACAAACGTCATACGGGCGCACGAAAGCGGTGCAAGCGGTTATGTAGTGAAGCCCATCGACAAAGCGCTGTTGCTTGAACGAATCGCCTCAATTCTGAAGAAGGCGGCGGTTTAGTGATATGAGGCGATTGAAGGACTGTCGGTTGCAACGTTTATACTGATCACGATTGAAAATTCCCGTCTTGTTTGCGGCAACGTGTTTTCAGATAAATACCATCCCCTTGCTCTGCTGCGCTCCACAAAAGGCTTGCAATCATTAGACATTTTGATATAGTGTCTGGGCTGCTTGGTTCTTTGGATATTAGGAAAAAGGCGGGTGGCAAACGTAGTGATAGAATCTAACGATATGGATTGGAGATAAATTATGACAGACAAGAGATACAATTTGGATGATGTGCAAAGGCCCAATCTCTATCGAGAGGTCTTCCCATACACGGAGTTTCCGAGAATCATCTTTGACGATGTTGGCGTCAAGCGTGATACGCCCGACGAAATCTGGATAACGGACACCACATTTCGCGACGGCCAGCAGGCCCGGCCTCCGTACACGCCCGAGCAGATTTGCCGCATTTACGACTTTCTGCACGAAATTGACGGCGGCACGGGGCTTATCCGGCAGTGCGAGTTCTTCCTCTATTCCAAACGGGACAGACAGGCTGTCGAGTTGTGCAAGGCGCGAAACTACCAATACCCGCAGATTACCGGCTGGATACGCGCCGTCGAAGCCGACTTCAAACTCGTAAAGGAGATGGGGCTGGCAGAGACCGGTATTCTCACTTCCGCCAGCGATTATCATATTTTTCTCAAGCTGCGGCGAACACGCGCCCAGGCCTTGCGGGCGTATCTGGAAGTCGTTAAAGCGGCGCTGGACAACGGCATAATCCCGAGATGCCATTTCGAGGATGTAACACGGGCCGATTTTGAAGGCTTCGCACTGCCGTTTGCCGCCGAGTTGATGGAACTGGCCAAGCAATACGACTCGCCGGTCAAGATACGCCTGTGCGACACGTTAGGTTTCGGATTGCCCTCTGCCGAAGTTGCATTGCCGCGAAGCGTGCCCAAACTCATCGCAGGACTCCGGCAAGCCGGCGTGCCCGCAGAATGGATCGAGTGGCACGGCCACAACGATTTCCATAAGGTGCAGGCAAATGCGTTTGCGGCATGGCTGTACGGATGTTGCGCTGCAAACACCTCGATCTTCGGCGTGGGTGAGCGAACCGGCAACCCGCCGCTGGAAGCCATGGTCGTTGAGCATGCCCAGTTGCGAGGCACAAACCCAAAGGTCAATTATGCCGCGATTACAGAACTTGCCGATTATGCGCAGAAGGAATTGGGATTTGATCTGCCCGGCAACTATCCGCTTGTCGGCCATGATTTCAATGTTACCCGCGCCGGGATTCATGCCGACGGGCTGCTGAAAAACGAGGAGATTTACAACTGTTTCGACACGTTGAAGCTGCTGGGACGCCCCATCGGAGTCGCCATCACCGACAAGAGCGGCGCCGCCGGGATCAAACACTATATCGAGGATAAATACGCCATCGACATCGCCAAGCACGATCCCCGGGTGGTTGCGATCAAGGAGAAAATCGACGCCGAATACACAGCGGACAGGGTGTCGGTAATTTCTTCCGAAGAGATGGATAAGTGGATAATAGAAGTTTTCGGCAACGACCTGCCCCCTCTAAGATAGACAGAGAGATTTGACGAATAAGAAAATAAAAGCTGTGCTTTTTGATTTGGGCCAGACGCTGATTCATTTCAACAAAGTCAATGCCATGGCTGTTTTCCACGAAGCGGCGACAAATTCCTATGACTACCTCAAGGAACTCGATCAGCCTGTGGGCAGCCTCAAGGCGTACAAGTGGAGGAACTTTCTGTCGATAAGGGTTAAACTGCTGATCTCGGACTTGATGAAGCGAGACTGGGATTCGCTTGTCGGGCTCAGGAAAAGTCATGAAAAGAAAGGAATTCGCCTGAGCGCAGAGCAGTGGCGCCAACTCAACTGGAAATGGTACGAGCCGTTGAGCAGAAGGGGATCGATCGAACCCGACCTTGCCGAAACGCTCGGCCTTCTCCGCGACAAAGGCCTCAAACTCGGCATCGTCTCCAACACATGGGTCAACGGCTGTTCACTCGAAAAGCACATCGACAAATATGGGCTCCTCCATTTTTTCGATGTCAAGGTGTATTCGTATGATTATCCTTTTCGCAAGCCCGACAAACGCCTCTTCATCGAAGCCGCCAAACAGGTAAACGTTGCCTGCGCCAACATCCTTTTCGTCGGCGACCGCGTAGATAACGACATCAGAGGTGCGATCAGAGCCGGTATGCTACCGGTATTGAAAACCACCCCTGAGAATAAACGAAAAACCCTGCCCCCAACCGCCACACGAATAGATAAACTCTCCGAACTACCCCAACTAATCGAAAAAGTAAACACAGATAATACATGAGCACGGAACATATACGGAACTTTTCGATAATCGCCCATATCGACCACGGCAAGAGTACGTTGGCCGACCGGATTCTGGAGTTTACCGGCGCCGTCAGCGAGCGCGACGCCAGGGAGCAGTTGCTCGACAGTATGGATCTTGAGCGCGAGCGGGGCATTACCATTAAGGCCTCGGCGGTTACAATGTACTACCGGCATGAGGGCAAAGACTACATGCTAAACCTCATCGATACGCCCGGGCATGTGGATTTTCATTATGAGGTGTCGCGGGCCCTGGCGGCGTGTGAGGGGGCGCTTCTGGTGGTCGATGCCGGCCAGGGCGTCGAAGCCCAGACCGTCGCCAATGCCTATCTTGCCGTTGAGACCGGCGTGGATATCATCGGCGTGATCAACAAGGTGGACCTGCCCGCCGCTCAGCCCGATGTTGTGGGCGAGGAAATCGAACATGTCCTCGGTATCAGAA
>QNBS01000135.1 GCA_003644175.1 Planctomycetota bacterium
ACAATATCACGCCGCCGACAGTAGAAATCAATCCGATCACAACTAATCCGTTGTTTGTTTCACCGGGCGCCGAACCATACAATGTTGATATGAGAAACGGCAGGGATGTACTTGCCGGATACAGACTGGCGACGGATTCTCCTGTTGTTGATGCCGGGCTGACGATTAGCAATAATGGCGGGCATGATTTCTGGGGAGATACTGTTCCAAATGGGGATACGGATATCGGGGCAAACGAACTAACTGTTACACCGCCGGATCCTGCGACCATTGTTTCGCCCGCAAACGGAGCGACAGGTATCAGCCGCACGGCTGATATTAACTGGAATGCCGGTGCAGGCGCCGCGTCGCACGACGTATATTTTGGAACAAATTCAACACCCGATGCCGGAGAATTTATGGGTCGTCAGATATCGACAACGTATGACCCGGGCTTGCTTGCTCCGAACACAACTTATTACTGGGCTATAGACGAAGTTAACGGTGCAGGCAGCACCGCAGGCCCTGTCTGGAGCTTTACCACGGGCACCCAAATCACTCCTGTCGTTATCGTCTCGCCGGCGACAGATATTGACATCGACAGCGCAACGCTTCATGGCGAAGTAACCGATACGGCTGGAGAAACCCCAACGGTTACCCTCTACTATGGCCAAGCCGATGCAGGGGAATCTGCCGGCAGTTGGGACCACTCGGTAAGTCTGGGTACACAAAGCTCGACCTTCAGCAGGTCCATCAGCGGTCTTGCAGTGGGAACGACTTACTACTACCGTGCGTATGCCGAGAATTCAACCGGTTCGGATTGGTCGGATGTCAGCAGCTTTACAACCGCAAGCTCAAAGGAGATTATTTTTGATGCAGTTTCAGGCGGTAAGAATAATGATACCACTTTTAGCTGGCAACACGAGTTGGGTGGCGGAGATGACCGCGTCGTCGTCGTCGGCATCGGAATCGAACAGAGTGACGTCGTTGTCTCAAGCGTCACATTTGACGGTGCAGCCATGACAGTTGCCGATGGTTCGTTACAGAATGATACTACTAATCTAACAGTGATCTATTATATGCTCGAAGCCGATCTGCCTCCGGCAGGGACATATGACATTGTGGTAACAACCGATATTGGCGATTCCATCGGCGCCGGTGCTGTTTCGCTGGAAAATGTCAAACAGGCCCCGCCCGAAGCGGTTGAGAAAGAAGGACTGGGTAGAGGCAATACTTACATCTCAAAGAGTATTACAACTCTGACAGATGGCGCATGGATCATTGATGTTGCAGGAAGCGGAACCGGCTGTGTGCTTAGCCCAGACGATTCGCAGGAACTAAAATATTGGTATAAACCAGACAGCAGTACTGTCGCGGGGTCAACCAGGGTAGTGCCGACAGCTGGGACGGTAGCAAACGGCTGGACAGCCGATGATGACCATCGCATGAGTCTGTCAATGGCGGCATTTGCACCGGTAGAAACAGCAATTGGTTCGACACCTCCAACCGTTGTCAACGCGGCCGCTGCGAACATCACCTCTAATTCGGCCAGGTTAAACGGCGAAGTAACGGATAACGGCGATGAGGATCCCACGGTAATGATTTACTGGGGCGTCAGCGACGGTGGAACGGATCCGAATGTTGGCGTTTGGGACCACATCGAGCTGCTCGGAACACAGAATTCAACATTCTTCGAGGACATCAGTTCGCTTTCGCCGGAGACGACGTACTACTTCCGGGCGTATGCCTACAACTCGGCAGGTGGCGACTGGGCAGATTCTACGGCCTCGTTCGCCACTATGGCAAATACTCCGCCGGTTTGGACAGCTGATCCAACAGATAAAGCCGATGCGATAGAAGACAAACCGTATGTGGGCAGTCTCAGTGGCGCCGCCACCGATCCGGATGTTGGCGATGTCCTCGAATACAGCTACGTTTCAGGTCCGGCGTGGCTTAGTATAGCCGAAAACGGCGACCTCTCCGGTACACCAACTCAAAACGAAGTGGGTGGAAATAGTTGGACCGTTTCTGTAACAGACGGCCTTAGTACACCGGTTGAAGCAACAGTAAACATTACCGTTTTGGAAATTTATGACGGTGAAAATGGTCTGGAAGATTTAGCTAAGATTTCCAGTCTATGGTTACAAACAGCCTGTGGCTACTGCCAGGGCAGTGACCTTGATTACGATGGTGATGTCGGTATCGATGACTTGCGAATCATGGGTGAAAGGTGGTTGTCTGTCCCGTAGGGAATAATTAAAGGGGTCAGACCCCAATTTCGGCAACGTAACCTTATTCCCCACAAGCCTTTAGCTCGATTTGCGGCATCAAGAACCGCTTTCGCATCTTTCCCCAACAAAACAACAAAATCCGCAATTTTCACTTCCCAATCATCTAAACCGCCCGCGGCGTTTCGCCATCCTGAGCTTTGCCGAAGGGCAACCCCAAAATAGTAAATACAAAATCGAAAATAGTCAATAGAAAATCGTCAATCCAACCCCCCCCATCAGATAGAACGCAGGCCGTAGTTGAAGCGAAGCAGAAATCCGCCTCTGGCGGACCGCCACCCTTCGACATTCGATATTTCTCAGTTCGACATTCATTGTTCCTTTTGTACCTTTTGTGCTTTTTTGAGGCAAATATCCACGATTAATCTCATTTAACATTTGACAAATATCAAACAACATGGTATAATGCGTTGCGTATTTAAGGATAAAGCTACACCAAAAACTCCGGGGAGTAAAAAACCGTGCCCACAAAAAATAAAATAAATGCACGCAAAGCGTGCCTCCATAAGTTTAACCCCCCGGTTCAACCGGGCCGATTCTCCCACCCGCCAAAAAACACGAAACGAACCCAATTTGGCCCCCCCTTTGTCATTCCCGCGCAGGCGGGAATCCAGCACGACCCAAAAAACGCCAAACGAACCCAATTCACCGCCCCACCGCCACCGACTCAACCACCCAATCTACAATCTACAATATACAATATGGCACATCCCGAGGGGAGTCTACCCGCCGCAGGAGGGACGGGGCGGATACAATTTACAATCACCGCCCCCCACACACAATAAAAGATGCGTGTTGTCTGGTTAACATGGTGGCGATGGGAGTCTTTGCGGCCTCATACGGCGGGTGTTATCTTTGCAATCCGACCATGGACGGCTATTCTGTCCTCGGCAAAGAGCCTTATTGCTTCGGGGTAGGCGATACACTCCTCCTGGAAGACGCGTCCGGCAAGCGAATCGGCGTCGTCATCGGGCTCAACCGGGCACGATCGCTGCACGATAATAGGGCCCTTGTCGTATTCGTTGGTGCAGAAATGGACGGTACAGCCGCTGATTTTGCAGCCGGCGGCGAGGACCGCCTCATGCACATGGCGCCCCCACATGCCCTGTCCGCCGAAACTCGGCAGCAGTGCGGGGTGGATGTTCATCACGCGGTTTTCGTATTCCGGCGCTATCAGCCACAGACACAGCCAGCCGGCCTGAATGACAAGATCGACCCTGGCCTCATCCAGCGTCTCTTTGATGCGAGCCGAAAACTCCTTGATATCGGGATGGTCCTTCTTTCGTATGATCACCGGTTCCAGCCCGATACCCCTGGCGCGATCAACCCCCTTGACCTGTGCGCGGGAACTGACAACAACGGCAATCTCGGCGTTGAGCCGACCGGCCTGGATTTGATCGTCGATATTGACCATCGTTGTCCCGCCGCCGCTGAGCAGTATTGCAAGGCGGACTCTCTTGCCGACCGGTTTGGCGCAAACCGCCGCAGGGGTGCTTACGCCGTCGATATCACGCCCGGCATCCATGACGCGGTTGGCGAGTTTGTCGGCGCGGCTGTTCTTGTCCCTGCTGATGTGGGAGACCCGCCATTTGTCGAAGCTGTTCAGCAACTCCATGCAATCGGCATAAACTTCGCGCAGGTTGGGGCTCTTGACTCTGTATTGCCCGTTAATCTGGCGGGTCATCAGTTCGCTGTCGGTGTAGGCGCTGATGATCTTCGCCTGCCGTCGTTTTGCCGCGGCGAGCGCCTTGAGCAGACCGGCGTATTCGGCGACATTATTGGTGGTTGTGCCGAGAAAGAATCCTTTGCTCTCAATGGTCCTGCCGCCGGGTTCGGATAGTACATAGGCCGCCGCCGCCGGACCGGGATTGCCCCTGCTTCCGCCGTCGGTATGAATAATAATATGCTGCTGCACAATCAGATTCTCCGAAATCTCAAATGACCCAAAGCTCCGCCGGCGATATGAATCCTATTCTTCCGACTCCTTGAGGATCAGTATGCGAGTGCAATTCGAACAGCGGATGATCTCGTCATTGGTCATGAGACGGTTAACGATTTCTGCGGGAATTCCCATGAAGCATCCGCCGCAACTGAAGACTTCGACCTTCTCGTTTTGTTTTCCAGCAGCGGCAAGAGCCTCGCCGTCGTACGTTTCGGCGACCCGGTTGAAGACCTGCAGTGTCTCGGCCGGCACCTCTTTGGCGGCGGCATCCCACTCGACCTGGATTGCAGCGATTTCGGCCTCGTATTCGGCGGCCTTGACCTCGTTGCCTTTTCTCAACTGGTCGAGTCTGGTCTTGTGTTCATCAATCTGCTCCTGGATCTCGGCGGAGGCGGCCTGGTCGGCTTCGATGTTCTTCATCAAATCCAGCGCCTGGCTTTCGATCTTGGAAGTATCCGCCTTGGAAGTGTTTAACTCAGTGAGGATCGCGGAGTATTCCTTATTTGTCTTTGCCATATTGAGGGCGGCCCTGAGTCGGGAGATGCTTTCGTCTCGATGCTTGAGATCAAGCTCGAATCGGTCCACCTGGACGCGAGTCATTTTGATTTCTTCCTTTTTCGCCTCGAGGCCGTTTTGCAGCGCTCGAAGCTGGTTTTCCTGGAAGATAACGGTCCTTCTGCACCTGGCCAGCTTGGATTTGACAGCGCGGAGACGATTTTCAACGCTTTGAAGCTTTATAAGCCCATTCAATACAGGTCCCATTGACACTCCTTTATTCACTTTTTATCCCCCCCGAGCCCGATTATTGCCTATTATGTTTGATGTTGCAGAATCTTCAAGGAAAATTCACATATTTTTGTGCCGAAGAGAAGTAAATCAGGGTTGGGCATAGAGCCACATTTCGAGGTGATCTTTGAGTTCCGTGACTGTCATCTGATCAACGTGTCCGTCCCAGTAGGCGATATTCGCTTTGCCCATGTGTCGAAAGGCTGCGGTGACGTAGGTGGCAAAGCCCTTCCACTCTTCGCCGTGGATGGCATATTTGTCGCAGTCCCAGTAGCCAAACCACCAGTCCAGCGCGTCGCCCAGGCTCACAATTCGCGAGCTTTGGAAGATCACCCGCTTTCCATCTGCAGTCCATTGTCGATGCGTCGGGTAGATCTTTGACCGGCGCCCGTTCTCGGTGCTGGTCAGGAAGGTGAGCGGTACGCCCGTGACCGGATCCGGAACGATCTTCTTCTCCGACGGCCATCGTCGGCCGATCCGGGCGTTCGCTGTGCTCAAAACGAGCAGGCTAACGGCTGCGCAACAAAACAGAATTCTTCGTTTCATTTTGCCTCCTCTAGTCCTTAAACAAGCGTACCTTGATTGTTTTGTCGGGTGTTGGCGGGCCGATTTTTTCGGCGCAGCAGGTCGCTGTCAGCCGCGAACGGCTTAAGAATTTTGTTCCAGATTTTTGCTCCGTCATGATTTTACCTGCTTTCAGTACACCAAAAAGGCCAACGCGAATCGGGACGTCCGACGTCCGTATCCCGACATCATACAATCGCTCTTCAACAGCGAAGCGGGCCTCGAAAGGTTTCAACAGCTCGGAAAAATATATCATAATATTCGTTCCAGCCTAACAATCTATACACAAGCCTGCGGCTGGTTTTGACAATCTGGCACGGCAGCATGATAAAGAAATTGCGGCATTTGACGGGCTGATATTCAAACTCTGCTGTCTGTTCCGATTGCAATCGAATGTTTTTGTAGCCTCGTTCCTTAACAATCTGTTTTTTTACATTGACAGGTTTACGGCGGGGCTCTGTTTTGACAGCGTATTTAAGCCGGCGAATAAGCTCTGTATAGGCCGTCTCCGGCAGGTTTTCGGCTATCTTGACTAAATTACCCATGGCGTTGATGCCGAAAACAAAGGTAATGCCTTCATCATCCCAGCCGTCTAAATACTTCGTCTGACTGAAATCCGTGTCGCCGCGAAAACGAATCTTCTTAAACCCGCCCGCCCGGCATAGGTTGGCGGCCTTGTCAAGATAGTGTGATGCGTTTTTACTGCTTGTGCTGTTACCGCTGCGATTGGAAAGATATAACGGTTCACCGGTATTGGATAAGGATACCACCAGACTGCACTTTCCAAGAAATAGATTATTAGGCGGCCAGTTTCATTAGCTTATAAAACTGCCGTGCGATTTTTCGGTTTTTACGGGTATGACCAGAAATCTCAAAAAATGTTTTCTTCAATACTTC
>QNBS01000136.1 GCA_003644175.1 Planctomycetota bacterium
AAATTGGCCCCTGCGAAAGTGCCACAGGGTATCTCTGAGCCGTAAAACCATTATAAAGCTATGGATACAAACCAGCTAACACGAAAAAAACGCAATTAGCAACACGTAGTTGCGGAATTGCTGATTGGGGGGGGCGCCGCTTTACTTCGGCCGGGAAAAATGATATGGTGGCGTGAAGTATTGACTGCTTTGGTTCTTTTATGATGAGGTGGAAAGATGAATAGCAATCGTATCGGTCGACGTGAGTTTTTGGGGACGCTGGGCGTTGGTCTGGCGAGTATGTTACTACCTGTTCGTTTTTTGCAGGCGGCAAAGACACCCAAAAGGCCGAATGTTATTGTGGTGCTGGTCGATGATATGGGCTACTCCGACCTGGGCTGCTTCGGCGGAGAGATTAATACGCCCAATATTGACGGTCTGGCGGCGAAAGGCGTTGCGTTTACGCAGTTTTACAATACCGGAAAATGCGCACCGACGCGGGCTTGTCTGCTGACGGGGCTGTACCCCCAACAGGCCGGCAAGGGCATCAGGACGGGCATTACGATGGGCCAGGCGATGCAAGCGGCCGGCTATGCTACGATGGCGGTTGGCAAATGGCACCTGGGCGGAACGCCCGAAAAGCGGGGGTTCGACCGGGCGTTCGGACACATCAGCGGCTCTACGCACTACTTTCGCGGCAATGATACGTTTCACCTGGACGGAGAGCCGTTTGAGATTCCGGAAAAGGATTTCTACGTCACCGACGCCAATACCGACTACGCCATTCGGTTCATCGACGAAGAGCATAAAAAAGACGCGTCGAAACCCTTCTTTATGTACTTAGCCTACAACGCGCCGCATTATCCGCTGCACGCACTGCCCGAAGACATCGCCCGCTACCGCGGCAAATTCAAAAAGGGCTGGGACCGTCTGCGCCGCCTGCGCTTTGTCAGGCAGTTGGAATTGGGTATTGTCAAGAACCAGTGGGCGTTGTCGCCGCGGCCGGATTATGTTCCCGCATGGGCTTCGCTAAGCGCCAAAGAGCAGGACTTCGAGGACCTGCGGATGGCGGTTTACGCCGCGATGCTCGACCGGGTGGACCAGGGCATCGGGCGGCTTATGGCCAGGCTGCGGCAGTTGGGCGTCGCCGACGACACGCTTGTCCTTTTCGTCAGCGACAACGGCGGATGCCCCTTCGACCGGCGTCGCGTGGGAACACCCGGCAAGCCCGATTCCTACTGGGAGTATGGACCGGCCTGGGCGACTCTCAGCAACACGCCGTTTCGTCTTTACAAGCGCAACCAGCATGAAGGCGGCATCGCCACGCCCATGATCGCGCATTGGCCGGCGGGCATCGCCAAAGGCGGCAGGCTCTCAGACGCCCCCGGACACCTCATCGATATTATGCCCACCGTACTTGAGCTTGCCGGAGGCAAGTATCCCGCCGAGCATGACGGCAAGATACTTCCATCGCTTCCGGGCAGGAGCCTTGTGCCGATCTTTGAAGGCAAGCCTGCACAGCCGCGGGACGCCATCTTCCTGCATTACAGTTCCCACCGCGCCCTTATTACCGGCCGATGGAAACTCGTTTCGGCGTTCAACAGGCCCTGGGAGTTGTATCGGCTGGACCTGGACCGGACGGAACTAAACGACCTGGCGTCGGAACTTCCGGACAAGGTCGCCGAGCTGGACGCCGAGTACCGTCGCTGGTGGCGGGATGTGGGCCAAAAGCCCTTCACGCTGAAAGCCGGCCAGGCGGGAGTGCCCCCCTATCGAGGGGTGTTTGAAGAGAAAAAAACTAAAGAAAAAGCCGGCAGGACCAAAAAGCAAAAGCGATAACAACCCCTCAGCGGCCTGGAGACGAGCCGCGCACAAACGGGGATTTTCAATCGCGACCGGTATAGGATCCTATTTGCCGATATTTTGTTTTAATTGTGAGGATTTAACAGACTCGAGGAATTTTTGCAATTTTGCAGCACTATCTTTGCGGTTATTGTCCAACATATACTTAACGCCTTCTCGCAACTGTTCAGTTGTTTCGTCGTAACGCTTTTGAAATAGCAGCGCATTTGCGAGCAATAACCGAGTTTCCACATCCAGTGGATTTATATCTACCGCCTTCTGGAAATATTCAGCAGCCTCACTGAAAGCGCCATCTTCGGCCAGCGCATTGGCCAGGTTGATAATTATCTCGACGGAATCAGGCTCGCCGACCAGGTCTTGCCGGTATTGGCGGATCACCTTGCGAAAATACTCGGAGGCCTCTTTGTTTCTGCCCAGTTTTTTTAATGTAACACCTATGTAGTTATAGATGCTTGCCACACTACGCAGTATATGGGCCTTGTTGTTGTATTCAAGAGCACTTTTGGCGGCGTTAACCGCCTCTTCCAACCTGCCCTGCTTTATGAGATTATTTGCTATACCACGGTATGCCGCTATCGATGTAAGTGCGTCGGTGCTAATAGCGTCTTTGAATTTTGCCGTGCTTTTATTCCATTTTTTCTTTTCAGCAAGTTGTTTAGCTTGTTTGAGATATTGCATTGCCAGAGAATGTTTGGCTTCATAGTGTACAACGGGCACGAGCAGATTTTCTACCGGCGCATAATTATCCGTCAAAGTGACTCGGTGTGCTTTTTCCTTGAGTGTTTCCATGTCTGCATCGCTTAATACCTGCAGATCCCGACCTTCTATTGGTTTGTCTGCGTTTATGTTCTCGAGATCGACTTGTTGTTTTGTTGCGATAATAACAAAATTATCGGAAATATTTCGCGGTAAAAAATTCGACAGCACATAGACATTTGGAAAAGTCTGCTGGAGAGTGTTTATAACAGCTCCCAACAACAGCCCGCTGTCATATATATCTATAACATTTACTATGTATGCGCCGTCTTCTGCAAGAATCCGGTTGATCTTGTCATTGAATTCTTTGGTGGCCAGTTGATATGGTGCGCTGCCAAGGCTGTTGAAAGCATCTCCGTAGATAAAGTCATATTGCGTTATTTGTTCACCATTGTTTTTTTTCTCCAGGAGTTCGTCAAGATAATTGCGGGCGTCCATGCTGAATGTATTAATAGTGGAATCCTCTTTTAAGCCAAACGCCCGCCTTGCAGCTTCGGTTACGGAGGGGTCGATCTCGACGACATCAATATGGGTTCCAGGCCAGACTTCCTGCACATATCGAGGAAAGACATAGCCTCCTCCTCCGAGTACTAATACTGAAAATTTATTTTTATCCCGGCTTAATCGATGTGTTGCAACCGCATAACTCTTCTCATAGGATAACTGCAGGTCTTGTATATTGTTCATTATAACAGCGCTATGTGTCATTTTGTTTATAATGAAGTTGCGTTTGTCCGGACTTTTGGATAGCCGTTGCACGATAATATGGCCGTATTGGCTTTCATCTTCGTACAGGATGTCGGGGTCAGGTTGCTCTCTGAGGGCCAAATTTACCCCGATATTTCCGGCAATGGCGGTCGGCGCCGTTGCCGAAGCCATTAATGCGATGAAGATCGCCGCCCATAAGTATAACGGCCAGAATTTGGTCCGGTAGAGAATTGCCATTATCAACAACACGGCGGCGACCATCCAGATGATAGCAACTGTTCCCATCGCAGCTATCAGGTAGAATCCCGCGAGAAATGTACCGGCAATACTGCCTGCGGCGCCCCATGCGTATATGTCTCCTACCGTTCTTCCTGTCGGCAGCCCACGGTCAAGCGCCATCTTTGCAACTAACGGGCTTATGGTTCCCAACAGTGTGGATGGGATCAAAAAGACCAAAGAAACATGAGTAAACACTCTTAGCGGCCAATCGAACTTCCACAACCATATCCAGCGTCCTGCAAGATTGTTCAAAACAACAGTAATCACGCATGCTGCAGAGCACAGCGCAAAGAGCACAGCCAGCGTTTTTCTTGCCGGGAATCGGTCTGCGATTCTGCCCCCCAGATAATTACCTATTGTAATCCCTGCTAAAACTACTCCTATTACGGATGTCCATGTGTATAGTGACGATCCAAGATGACGGGAGACGAGCCGCCCTGCAACCAATTCGAGAATCATTATGCAGGCGCTTGAGAGGAATACAGTAGCGCTTGGCACTAAAATGGACAGGAAGCCTCGTGGTTTATTCATATTCAAATCCCCTTGCTTGTCTTAAAACGGGAGTATATCAAAGAGGCCTGAGATTTGGCAAGCCTGAAATCCGAAACAGGACATGCCTTCTGAGTCTGTTTTCAGCCGGTTAAGCCGACGTTCCCATTTAAGCGTGCCAAATCCGGGTCCCGGCAAGCTGCGGTCCCGCAAGGGCGCAAGCGGCCAAACGCCCGAATATTCTGGTCATCCTGACCGGATATTACGGCGAATTTGGCGGATTTACTGTTTTTTCGGCCCCCGGACTGCCGAAAAGAGGTATAGTTCTTGTCGCAGGATGTCCACGGAAGGGCTGATTTGCGGCATTCAGGATATGGTAGAGATGGAAAAAATCGGAAATTTTTATTTTTTTAATTTTTTTTATAGGTATTTTCCTTGACGCGATGCTCCAAGTGCCTATAATAAGGGTTGTAGTGTATACGCGCTTCCTATGTTTGTTACATGTGCGAAACTGCAGGAGGATAGGCTGCTGTGTTTGAGAAGAGATGTGTTGTCAAAAGCCGATATGGGCACGTGGGCATGGTTCTTGTGCCTTTCCGATCAGGAGGGTTTCATCCGACCGGTTTCAATTCTTTGTTGCAGGTTATCCCCCCCGTGTTTATGCGACGCCAATGGTGAAAGGATTATGATTTCGGGCTTACAATGCCTGCAATTCGATGTTGTTGAGTTCTGATTTAATTAAATTGTATAATTATTTTTTTCTGAAAGGAATGATGATGAAGACAAAAGCAATTGTAATAATTGTGTTGATGCTGTGTGCGTTGCTCAGTAGTCCGTTGTTTGCGGGGGGGGATCCGGTGCCGGATGAATGTATTTTCGACACCACTGGTGTCTGGTCGTTTGCGAACAACTGGGATAGTAAAAATATCCCGGATCACTCCGGTGATTGGGTTGTTCTTAGCAATTCAGCAGTTTGTGATTTCGATGTTTCGCCATACACCATCGCCGAGCTATACGGTGATATTTCCGGGAGTGCTGGAACGCTTGACATTGGCGCCGGCGAAACGCTGACCGTGAGCGATTTCGTTAGAATGGGCAGATTCGTTGCAGGCGGCGAGATTAACATCGCCGGAACAGTTGTGGTTGAGGGTAATAATTCTGAATATGCCGTTGAGTTTGACGCACCTGGTCAAGGCACTACAACACAAATAAATGTTACAAGCGGCGGCCTGTTAAAATTATATGCACCGTCTGATACAAAGACTTATGAGAGTAGAACCTATCGTTATGTAATAAGGTATGCCACCGATACGGGATACGATGTATTTTCAGGGATTACCGTTTCCGGTACGGGTGTAATGGAGTTCTATAATACTATAGACACATTGGTCCCCGCAATCGAACACACAGATAATGATGCAGGACCGATCACTGTTTCAGGCAACGGGTATATTAAGTACGTAGGCTTCGATGCAATGGATACGATCGCTGACGATGCGGATGATAACGGCGGCGTCTTTGCAGGTACTTCGCCCCCCTCGCCCCAGAAGTATACTCCTGCTGATGTCACTACCGAGGATATGGCGTACGACCAGGATACAGGCGACGGTATTGCCTGGTTCTATGACGGTGCCGATACGTATTTATTTCCTTGTAAATCGCCGGATGGTATGACCACAATAGATGCCGGAGTTGGTGGAGCACGGACTCTGGCCGAAGGAGCAACAGGTATTACCTTGGACGCTACTCTTGATAAGGCCTCTGATGATACCGCCAACTACACCTTTGCGTGGGAATGCGACCCTTCCGATGGCGTGACATACTCTAATCAGAACTCAGAAGATCCCAATGTTTACTTCCCGTCAACAGGCACTTATACATTGAAAGTAACGGCCACAAGCGACGATGCAACTCCATATATTATCTCCGACTGGGTAACTTACTACATTAGCGTTACCCGTGCGAGCATAATGGTAACTCACCTTGCGATCGATGAGGGTGAACTGAAGGCCGCCGAAGATGGCGACTGGACCCCGGCCGAATATTTTAAGGATTCGTCGTGGGAAGGCAATCCTGAGAACCATCACCTGATTACTTTCACAGGCAGTGACGGTTGGAGCGACAGGCAAGGCGTTGTGGGCTGTGGCGACAATGATTCGCTTTACTCCGACGATGATGGGGCAATTGCATTTTACCTCGATCACAATGTCTCAGGTTTTAATGAGGCTGCGGCTCATCTGGATAACATTGACACAGCTATTACAGTAGCCCTCTGGTATAAAGCAGAGGATGATAAACACCAGGTTGTTATTTATAAAGAAGATACCTGGAGCATTGAAACGGATCGT
>QNBS01000137.1 GCA_003644175.1 Planctomycetota bacterium
ATTCGTTTGACTTTAAGATCGGCAATCGCAAATTCGGCGTCTTTAACGGCGGCGAAGATCTCGTTGGCTTTTGCGGCGTCGGGTGCGCGAAATTTGGCGTTGTTTACCCTGTATATCTCCGCCAACATTGGCGAAGACTACCTGCCGGTGAAACCTACTCTTTACTCGGCGAAGAAGGGCGCCCAGCAGGCGCATGAAGCTATTCGCCCGACCGATCCCGATCTTACGCCGGATGATATCAGACAGTTCCTGAGCGACGAGCAGTACAAGCTCTATGACCTGGTGTGGCGTCGTTTCGTAGCCTGTCAGATGGCCGCCGCCCAGTGGGACACAACGGCTGTCGAGATCGAAGCGAAGACATCCATCGGCCCATGCAGGTACAGGGCGACGGGCAGGGTGCTTGTTTTTGACGGCTTTACAAAGATATGGAGGACTTCGTCCAATGATCCGTATCTTCCCGTAATGAAGACAGGCGATCGTGTGCGCACCGTCGATATCAAGGCGTCGGGGCATTTTACAAAGCCGCCGGCAAGATACACCGAGGCGTCGCTTGTAAAGGCGCTCGAGAAGGAAGGCATCGGCAGGCCCAGTACATACGCTTCCATCATAACGACGATACAGGACCGCAAGTACGTCGAGAAGATTGACCGCAAGTTTCATGCAACCGACATCGGCGAGGTTGTCACGGATAAGCTTTGCGAATTCTTCCCGCGAGTGATGGATATTGCCTTCACACGCCACATGGAGGATCAACTCGACAAAATCGAAGAGCAGCACATCGACTGGCAGGGTGTTCTCGGTGAGTTTTACGGTCCGTTCAAAGAAAATCTCGACAAAGCCGCCGAGGACATGAAGCACGCCAAGGCCGAGACCACGCCCAGCGAATACGAATGCCCCAAGTGCGGCAAAGAGATGGTTTACAGATTCGGCAAGAACGGCAGGTTCCTGAGTTGTTCGGCCTATCCGGAATGTAAATTCGCCTGTCCCTGCGACCGGGAGGGCAAAATGATCAAGGAGGCCGAAAGCGAACACAAGTGCCCCGAGTGCGGCAAGCCAATGATGCACAAATTGGGACGTTTCGGGCCCTTCTTAGGCTGCTCGGACTATCCGACCTGCAAGACCATTTTGAATGTCGACAAGGACGGCAATGTCCTGCCGCCCAAGCCGCCGCCGGAGCCGACGGGAATCAAATGCTACAAATGCAAGAGCGGCGAGCTTGTGATCCGACAGAGCAAGAAGGGGCCTTTCATGGGCTGCAACAAGTTCCCGCGGTGCAGGACGATTGTAAGCGTCAAACAGATTGACAACCTGAAAAAGCTTCAGGCCGAAGGCACGTGGCCTCCCGAAACAAGAGAACAGGCCGACATCCTGCTCGGTAGAAAGAAGACTGTGAAGAAGACTACGAAGAAGACAGCGAAAAAGACTGCGAAGAAGACCGCCGCCAAGGCGTCGAAGAAGAGTTAGAGTTTTTGATTATGCACAGTTGGTAACAACCGGCGAGGAAAAAGCAGATGCCCGACAAGGACGAGTCCAAAACAGACGCATTCGAGACGGTGGAGCCCATCGGCAAGAGAGTGCTGATACGAAAAGACGCCGATAAGAAGCAAACCAAAGGCGGCATTCAACTGCCCGACAATATCGAGATACCGACTATCACGGGTCGAATCGTTTCCGTGTCGGCGGAGGTGGCGATCTCGGAAGAACTGCCGCTGAGGCAGTATGACAAGGTGCTTTTCAATCCCAAGGGGGCAATCCCGGTTGATTTCGAGGGAGACAACCGGCTCTTTGTCGTGGACGTCGAAAATGTCGTCGCCGTTTTCAGGAAATCGTGATGTCGGATTCGATCCGGTATTTACAAACACCCCACTTCGATCAGCGTTTTTTCCGCCTGAGAAACATCAATCCCCCCGTACCCAGAAGCACGACAGTAGCAGGTTCAGGGATCGGATTCTCTTCTCCGGGAACAGGGAACGGATTCCCTTCTCCGGGAACAGGGAAGTCATTTTCGTCGATGTCTTCACGTAAAACGGGGCGTCTTTTCGGCGGTCGCCAGGGACCTCCGGAGCCGCCGACCGGGCCTCCTCCTCCGATACCCTCTCCGACACCGATGAGGCCGCCGCCGCCGCCCTGTCCGCCGACGATACCTGCTGCCTCGAGGAGCAGGTCATGCTCAGAACGCTCAAAAACGGCTACAACAATTTTGGGTGCGTTCATGACAACAATTGCCTCGCTGGTCGATGCGTCGCTTACATTCCCCATCCAATAAACAAAGCGATACCCGGGTTTGGGAATCGCCGTCAATGTCACGTGTTCGTCGATCTGCACCCGCTGGATACCGACGCCGGGGCTTACGAATCCGGCATCGGGCGGGCTTTGTTCAATCATCAGGGAATAATATTCCTCCGCCTGACAATAAGCCGACTGCGTAATTGCAGCCACAGACACAAGGGCAACGGCAACAAAACCAATCGGTATAAGCTTTTGCCTGGTCATCCCTTCTCCCCCCGAAAAGAGTTGTAATTGTCGTCTATCGTCATCGCGATATCCCGACGGAACCCTTTCTCCTTGCCGCCAGAACGGCGCTGCCGATGCCGAGCAATATCATGGTGGCCGGCTCCGGAACCTCCGGCACCGGCAAATCATCGTCCGGTTCCGGGGCGTATATCGAAAAATCACCCTTGACCCAATCATAATCACTGCTGATTGTCAGAAACCAGGAATGCTTGCCCTTTATCAAGGCGCCTCCTTCGAACTCCCATATACCGTCGGTTAACGAAGAATTGAAGTATTCCGCCGTTGTGCCTATGCCGCCGGCCAGATCATCCTCTGAAGAAATCTGGTCGTTTCCGGAAATTGCCGCCGGGTCAATTTCGAAAACACGAAAGAGATCGATGGAAAAATCGTCATCCGCGATCTCGTTGAATACCTGGTAAACATAGGTGAATCGCCCATCACCAGACGCTGCAAATTCATTTCCTCCGAGCGCGTCATAGACGGCAAAATTGACTTGCACCAAGCCCTCCATCCCCGACACGCTCTTAGAGGTACTGCCCTGATAATGAGTACTTGTCGGTAGAAAATCGAGACCCGCCCAGGCACTTTGAACTAACAGGACCGGCACAATAAAAAGACCGGCCAACATAACCCGCTTCACAAAAGCCATACATCCCCCTTTTGCAAGTAACCACTTTGATATAACAAACTTTCATTACCAGTCAACGCCATTTTGCCCCCGCCATTTTACATAGTTAATCCATTAACACCCTGCCCCCGGCAGCCCCCATGGGAACCACTCTCCTTGTGATTCCTCTCGCTGTTTACTTCACATACGGTTGATCTACGGGCCCGACAAACTTCACTGGTCCCGAAACAAGCGTCTTTTCAATACCATCCCCGAGTTTGATTTGAACTCTGATGCTGAGACGTCCGGTCCATGCGACAGCCACTGCATCATGTTATGTATATTACCACAAACTATATGGAAATGTCAAGGCTTTTCCGGGGAAGTTATCGGGTCGGAAGGATAATATCGGCGACTTGACCCAAATAACCTCTGTTTTCGTTAAAATCCTTAACCGGATAATTACAGAAAACTCAGAGGTTTCTATGAAATTCCTGAAGAGTCCGATAGCAGGACTATTCTTTGCGTCCTGTTCGGGTTTTGAGAGGTTTGGACTGGACGAACCTCGATATGTTGCGAATCGCCTGTCGCAAACGGTTTTCGTTTTCGACAAGGGCTATCCTCATGTAGCCCTCCCCGTTTTCCCCAAACGCTCTTCCCGGAGCGATCGCCACATTGGCGCCGTCCATCAGGTCCATCGCGTAATCGATTGTGCCCTTGCCGCCCAAGTGCTCTTCGGCGACCTTTGCCCAGACAAACATGGAAGCGCGAGGTGTCTCGACTTCCCAGCCGATCCGCCGCAGTCCTTCGCAGACGACATCCCGCCGCGACTGGTACCTGGCGTTCTGCTCGGTGATATCGTTTTCGCAATCGCGCATCGCAATAATGCCGGCTATCTGGATCGGCTGGAATACGCCGTAATCATAGTAGCCCTTTATCGTGGCAAGGGCGCCTAACATATCCTTGTTGCCCGCGGCAAAACCGATCCTGAAACCCGCCATGCTGTAGGGTTTGCTCATCGTGGTAAACTCGACTCCGACATCCTTGGCGCCCTTGACCGAAAGAAAGCTGGGCGCTTTGTACCCGTCGAAACAGGTCTCGCCGTATGCGAAATCATGGATGACCGCGATATTGAATCGTTTCGCCAACTCAACCACCGGCTCGAAGAAGCCGTCGTCGACAGTCATGGCCGTCGGGTTGTGAGGATAGTTCAAAATCAGCAGTTTCGGCCTGGGATAAAGATGTTCGCAGACCATAGAGATGGTATTCAGGAACTGCTCGTCGTTGCCTAACGGAACCGAGATCACGTTGCCGCCGGCAAGCGCTACTGCGTAGTTGTGTATCGGAAAAACAGGGTCGGTCACTATCGCCGTATCGCCCGGGCCCAACATCGCCAGGCACAGATGACTGAACCCCTCCTTGGAGCCGATGCAGGCCAGAACCTCATCGTCAGGATTAAGCCGGACATTCCACTTTCGCTCGTACTTCAGCGCGACCTCGCGACGAAGATTATAAACCCCTTTCGACACACTGTACCTGTGATTGCGCGGATCCTGGATGGCTTCGCAGAGCTTGTCGATCACGACCTGAGGCGCCCCGTCCAGGGGATTGCCCATGCCCAGATCGATTACATCGATATCGGCGCGACGCTTGGCAAGCTTCAGTGCATTCAGCCGCCCGAAAAGATAAGGCGGCAAACGCTTGATTCGATCAGCAGGTTCTATCTTAAATTCCGACATTAGCAAATCCCGTGGTCTGAAAATACAAAAATCTCATTTTAATACATGCGCAACCTGAAATGTGGCAACAAGAGAGTATATCGGCAGGAAGAATGGTTTTCAAGATATTTTCAACCAGGCCCGGCGCCCCATCGTCCCGGCGATTGCGGATGAAGCGAATTTGGAAAAGAAAATCCCTAAAACTCCTTGATAAAGCCCAGACCCATTACGGGTTTGTCGACGTGGACGGTGCTGTATGGGATGAGATTGAAGCCGGCCACCTCGATATCGTGGTACTTTTCCGCGACATGATGGCCTACCATGTAGCCTAAGACCGCTCCGAACAGAACGTCGCTTGCCCAGTGATCCCCGGCATCCATCATACGATAGCCCACAAAGCCTGCGCCGAGATAGGCCGGTATGCCCACCTGGGGCCCGTAAAGGTCGTGCAGAACCGAGGCAACCGCAAAAGAACTCGACGTGTGGCCGCTGGGCCAGGCAAGGTCCTTTCCGTTGGGCGTGTCGTCGTTGATGAGCAGTTTCAGGCCCATTGTCGCCGCTCCGGTTACCGACACCGCCTCGAACATCGTCCAGGCGTTCTTCTTGTTGGTCCCGTCGCCGTTGGAGGCGGCTGTAAGATACCACAGACCCGATGCGGCAAAATGAATACCCGGCGCCCCGGCATAATAGGTAAACTTATCCCATTCCTTATGTGTGCTGATCCACGGGTGATCGTCGAAATTGTCCGCTATGCGATCGTCGCCGCCGCCCTGGCGAAGAGCGATACTGCCGCCTGCGGCGCCGAGAAGCCAGAGGAGATTGTTGTCTGTAGTGATAATCTCTTTGGAATCGTCAATCACAAGGCGGGGCAAAGACCAGACATCGTCGGCCAGGCTCTCGCAGGCCCGGCCCATACCGGGCGAAACGCCGCTCTCTGCAATGGGGCTCGACGGGGCGGACGCCTCGACCGAATCATCCGCAATCCTGCCGGAACCGGCCTCTTCAAATCGACCCTGTTCCTCACCGCAACCGGCAAGAAAGACCGGAACAACGACCAGCCCACAAATCAACACTCCCCTCACATTTACTGTAAGCACTTCCGGCCACCCTTCAAATAATCTGCGTCGGTTTCAGTGAATTAGCTCAGCCCTCAAGCTTTGGGGTAAGAATCTTGCCGAAATCCCGGGCAAGATCGAGTACTTCCTTTATCTCATCATCCTCGATTTGTCTGAGGTAATCCGGATATCTTGTTCGAACTCCATGTTCTGTGAGCACATCCGAGGCTTCCGACAACCGCGAAAGCTCAGGGGCAAAGGGCTCAGCCAACTGAACAAGCCGTCGGATATCATGCGTTCTTGGTGATTCCACACCGTTGGCCGTAAGCAAACCCTTCAGAAGTTTCTCGACGAACTGCTGGCAATGAAAACAAACCGAATCCCCTGGACACCGATCGCTTTCCAGCAGGATTTCCACCGTTGTCCAGTCGCTTTTGGCTTTAGCCAGCCATTGTCTTACCGCCAGATGTGTCTCATCGTTCATAAAGGACTTTTCCGTATTTGTCCGCAAAAT
>QNBS01000138.1 GCA_003644175.1 Planctomycetota bacterium
ATTGTATATTGTATATTGTAGATTTTAGATTGTATATTTTAGATTGCGGTGGGATCGCCCGTTCGGCCACGCTCAGGGCAGGCTCTTCGGCGATGGTGTCTTAGCAGATTCCTCGACTTCGCTCGGAATGACAGTGTAATAGACTGAACCAGATTTGGGGAATGGAGTCATGAAGAAGGTCAAGAGAGTTGTTGTGGTTGGTGTTGTTGTCCTGTTGATTGTCGCCGTCGGTGCGGCCTTGCTGGTTCATCTGGCGGGCGGTCGCGCCTTGAAGTACGGCATTGAGAGGGCCGGCGGCAATACGCTTAAAGTAAAGGTCGCAGTCGCCGACGTTTCCCTTTCGATCCTCCGCGGAAAACTCAAGCTCAAGGGCCTTGTGATCGCCAACCCGCCCGGCTATGAATATGCCAATCTGCTGGAGCTGAAGTCGGGCCAAATCGATGTGGATATGAAGTCGCTGCTCGGCGAGGCGGTCGCCATCAGGAACCTGAATCTTGACGGCATCTCGCTCGTTATCGAGCAGAAGGATATTCGCGGCAACAACCTGCAGGATATTCTCAATAACCTTCCTTCGAGTAAGGGCGCCGAGGCCGATCCCGACGCCAGGAAACTGCATATCGACAAGCTTAGCATCACCAATACGACCGTCATCGCCAAACTGCTGCCGGTTCCCGGAAGGGCCGCCAGCATTCCGCTGAAACTGGAGCCCATCGAGATGAACAACCTCGGCGAGGACAATAAGCTGACAACCGCCATCCTGACGGCTAAGATACTCAAGGCGATCGCTCTGGGCATCGCCGAACAGGGCACGGGTCTGCTGCCGGACGAGATAATCGGGCCGATGAAGTCTGTCCTGGGCAAATCGGGCGAAATGATAATGGAAACAGGGAAAAAAGTGCTCGAAACCGGTAAGGACGTGGGCAAGGGCCTTATCGAAGGCGGCAAGGATGTCCAGGAGCGTCTTACCGAGGGCCTCAAAGGTCTGCTTCCTGGCAAGAAAGAATGACATTGGGAGCACCCTTTGTCATCCCGAGCGAAGCCGAGGGATCAATTTAATCAGCATCGCCGCAGAGCCTGCCCTGAGCGTAGTCGAACGGGCGATACAATTAAAAAAAGACTTCCACCAAACGAGCGTTCTATTACAATGCCGTCATGAGAACCTTTTATGTCTATATCATGGCCAGCAAAACAGGCGTACTTTATGTCGGCATGACAAATAACATCAAGAACCGAGTGTACCAGCACAAGAAGCATTTGGTCGCCGGGTTCACCGCCAAATACAATATCGACAGACTTATATATTTTGAGACCTTTTGCCATGTCTCCTCAGCCATAAAGAGAGAGAAACAGATCAAGTCGTGGAGGAGAGAGAAAAAGGTCAATCTAATCGATACAAAGAATCCGGCCTGGGTCGACCTGGCTGAGGATTGGTATTAATGAGGATCGCTCCGGCTGTGGTATCGCCTTCGGCGATGCTGTTCTTAACAGATTCCTCCACTGCGGCCCGCCTTCGGCGTGCCTCCGGTCGGAATGACAATCGTTGGCGTGCCGGGACTCGGAATGACAATCGTTGGCGTGCCGGGACTCGGAATGACAATCGTTGGCGTGCCGGGACTCGGAATGACAGAGGGGGGTTGATTTACTGCCTTATGCCGTATACCATATTGCTGCGTGAAGGTTCGTCGCGGGGTGTCGCGGGGTAATGTGTATTGCAGAACGGGTATTCGTGGTAAAGGACATTTTACAGCTTGTAAGTAAACAGGATGATGAGGCCTGTCGCAATCTTCGTCGTGGTGTGATCATCTGCCCCGGCGGGATCGGCGACTGCCTGCTGACGCTTCCGTTAGCGGGCTTTCTCAAGCAGTCTTGCGCCCTCGGCGGGGTCGATTTCATAGGTCATACCGAATACATCGGCTTTTACCCGGGGCGAACGTGCATCGACAGCATCAAATCCATCGAATCAATCGAATTTCATCGCTTATTTGCCGCTCAGGAGCAGTTTACGGTCGAAGACAATGACCGGCTGATCGCCTCTTTTGCCCGCTACGAGTGCATTGTCAGCTTCCTTGGCGCCGGCGACGCCAACTTCGAGCCGAATCTCATCTTCACCGTTAATTGCAGCCACCCGGCGGACATTACGCTGCTGCCGTTGGCCGCTGAGGCGGAATTTTCGGGGCATATAAGCCGCTTCTATATCGACAGGTTTGCCCGGGAAAATAGCATCGCGGCGGAGGAGTCGGCCTTCGGTCCGGACAAGGCGCTTTTGACGCCTCACGCCGGCGACGTCGAAAACGGCGCCAAACTCCTTGCCGCGGCCGGGGTCAATCCCGATGAGACGCTGGTAGTCATTCATCCCGGCAGCGGCGGCAGGGCAAAATGCCGTCATCCGGAGAATTACCGCCAAATCGCCGACAGACTCCGCCTGGCGGGCAGGCAGGTGGTGTTTCTTCTTGGACCGGCGGAATTAGAGCGATTTGACGCCGATACGTTAGGTAAGTTCAGGTCCACCGCCCCATGTCTGGCGAGGCTCGACCTGGCAGGCGTACTGCAGGTCATGACGCACAGCAATTGTTATATCGGCAACGACAGCGGCATAAGTCATCTGGCAGGCGCTATGGGTCTGAGGACATTAGCGATGTTCGGGCCCACCAACTCGGCATTGTACAGGCCGTTAGGACCCGATGTGAGCGTGATGGCCGGCGAGGCGGACGGTTTCCAACGCCACTCGCCGGCGACCGTAGATGAGGTATTTGAGCGCACGTGCCGAATTCTGGAGAATTGACGATTGTAGTTTTTTGATTATACTCTTAGGTTGGTGGTACAGGAATTTGTATTAGCCACAGTTAATGTTGCAAAATTGCCCTTGTTAAGATACAGTAAAACTTTTGCAAAATTGCGATTTGACATGTTTTTGCAAAAGTTTTGATACAGGTTGAAAGAGATGGCCGAGAAGACCCTGAAACAGTTAGCCGACCACACCGGCGGACGCATCGTCGGCGACGCGGGCGTAATCATCCATTCGGCAGCCACGCTTGCCGGCGCCCAGGCGGGCCAGATCACTTTCCTCAACAACAAGAGGTATCTGCCTCTGGTCAAGACAACGAAAGCGTCGGCAATCATCGTCGGCGAAGAACTCGAGTCCGTTGCCCCCCTGCTGATAGCCGAGGACCCCTACTACGCCTTTCAGCAGATTGTTGTCTTGCTGCACGGCCAACGCAAACACAAGGATGTCGGCGTCAGCAGGCTTGCAAGCATAGCAGACACCGCAAAGTTGGGCGATAACTGCAATGTCGGCGATTTTGTCACAATCAGCGACAACGCGACAATCGGCAGCAACTGCTGTTTCTATCCCGGCGTGTTCATCGGGCCAGGCGCCCGGATCGGTGATGATTGCATATTCTACGCAAACGCTGTGATCTATGATAAGACGATAATCGGCAATCGCGTGATCGTCCATTCCAACGCGTCCGTCGGACAGGATGGCTACGGCTTTGCAACGCATGACGGCGCCCATCACAAGATTCCGCAGATCGGGCGTGCGGTTCTCGAAGACGATGTCGAGCTTGGCTCGGGCTGTGCTATCGAGCGCGGCACGCTCGATGATACTGTGATCGGCCGGGGCTGCAAGATCGGCGATATGGTCGCCATAGGTCACGGGACCACGCTCGGTCCGGATTGCCTGCTGGTTCCACAGGCGGCCATTGCAGGCTCGGTGAAGGTGGGGCATCACTGCGTACTCGGCGGCCAGGTGGGTATTGCCGGGCATATAAAAATCGGCAATATGGTTAAGATCGCCGCGCAGGCCGGGGTGATAAACGATGTTCCGGACGGGGCGACGGTCCTCGGCGCCCCCGCCATCGACGCCGACCTGGGGCGGCGGGCGTACGGTTCGATTCAATACCTGCCCGAATTGAGAAAGAGGATTCGAAAGTTGGAAAAACGCCTGGATGATTGCGACAAGTCCGGCCGGTAGCCTATGGATGAGAAGAATACATTAGGTTTAATCGCGGGCGGCGGCAGGCTTCCCTTTCTCATTGCCGACGGCGCCAGAGGGGCGGGGCTCCGCGTCGTCTGCATTGGCTTTGCCGGCAGCGTGAATCCTGAGTTGAGAGAACATGTTGACGTATTCTTCACCGGTGCGGTTGCCCGGCCTGGGCGCTGGATGAGAAAGCTGCGCGCTCACGGCGTGGCGAAAACCGTGATGGTGGGCGCAATCGCCAAGACGAGGATCTTTACCCCGTGGCGGATCGTTCGGTACATCCCCGACTGGCGGGCGATACGGGTCTGGTACTGGCGTTTGCGGGGCAAAGACAAACGTAACGATACGGTTTTGTGCGCCATTGCCGACGAGTTGGCGACGGGACGGATCTATCTGGAGGACTCGACGATGTATTGTAAAGAGCACTTAGCCGGCGCCGGGGCAATGACCAAATGCCGCCCCGGTCCTTCGGTTCAGGGTGATATAGACTTCGGCTGGCCGATTGTGAAGAACTTAGGCGCTCTCGACATAGGCCAGGCTATCGCCGTCCGGGAGAAGGAAATAATCGCCGTGGAGGCAATCGAGGGTACGGCCAGGATGATCGAACGCGCAGGCAGTCTCTGCAGGAAAGGAGGCTGGACGCTCATTAAGGCCGCCAAGCCCAACCAGGACATGCGATTCGACGTGCCGTGCGTGGGACCGGATACCGTCAAGAGTCTGGCGGCAAACGGCGGCGGGTGCCTGGTCGTTGAGAAAGGCAAGACGATCATCATCGACAAACCGCAGACGATTGAAATCGCCGACAAACTCGGTGTCGCAATTGTGGGCGTTTGAGCGAGCGTATTATGAGTTATACCACCCGCCAGGCCGCTGATTTTGAGGTCCTTCGGATACGAGGCTGGAAACTGTGGATAAGCAGGCGTTTTGCGTCCCATGCAATCGCTCTGCCGAAAGCGCGCGACGGGCATAACGGTGTGCGAGGACCGTTTGCCAGAGTAAGCTCATCGAGGTTCAGCAGGGTCTACCGCTGTCGAATCGGCTTTTTTGGAACGGTTCACAATCTCTATCTCAAGCAGTATCTTCATCGTTCGGCGTGGGACGCGATCAAACACCTCTTTCGCCCAAGCCGCGCCCGACGGGCCTTCAAGGCCTCACTGATGTTAGCCGAAAACGGCCTGCTCAGCCCGGAAGTCGTTGCTGTGGGTGAGTTTCGACATGCTCTGGTTTCGGCAAGGACCTTTCTGCTCACGAAAGAGCTTGAAAACGCCAGATCGCTCTATGCCTGGTCTGAAAATTACCGGAAAGCTCAGACTGCCGCTGCTTTGCGTAACAAGCGGGAATTTATACGCGCACTGGGCGAAACAATCGGCAGAATGCACGTAGCGGGAATATTTCACGGCGACCTGCGCCCGGGAAACATCTTCGCAGTTGAATACCGGGGCAAATGGCAGTTCTTCTTTCTCGATAACGAGCGAACCAAAAAATTCCGCCGGTTACCGAACAGACTGCGATTAAAAAACCTCGTACAGGTGAACATGCTCCGGACCGAGAAGGTAACCAGCACCGACAGGATGAGATTCTTCAAGGCATATTTGTCGCAGAACCGGAACATTCAACGGCGCAAGAAATTCTGGCAGGAAAAAACGTTACGCAAAACCGCCTTTCGACTTGACGGCAAGAGGTGATTGTGCACAGTTTCAGGGATCACTATGAGAATTAAAGCCGATTGGACAACCTATTTGCATGACCTTAGACGCCACGAAATGGAAGTGGTCTTTCGGCATTGCCCAAAAAAAATATTCCCCAAAGTTTTGGAATTAGGGGCGGGCGACGGTTTTGTAAGTACAATCCTCGCCGAGTATGCACACGAACTGATATCAACGGACATGAACGCCGAAAGGCTTAACATGGCGGACCGCGAGAACATAACTTTCAAAATATGCGATGCCGAGAACGTTGTCGATGTTTTTAAGGGACAGAGATTTGATATGATTTTTTCGTCCAGTTTGCTGGAGCATTTGCCGGATTGCGATCGTGCTCTGGCCCAAATGCATCAGGCATTGACTGATGAAGGCATCAGCATACATTATCTGCCGAACAGATACTGGAAACTGACCACAATTCTTTTGCACATTCCCAACAAGCTGGCCGTTCTTATAGACAAGGCCACAGCAGGCCGCCTTTTCAAAAGACGAAAGGGACACAAATGGTTCAAAGCCTACAAGGAAAGGTTCGGCGGCAATAACATGAAAGTGGGCCGACGAAAGCAGTTCTTTCTTGCAAAGCCTCTCCTGCCAAGAATA
>QNBS01000139.1 GCA_003644175.1 Planctomycetota bacterium
CCTCAAGAACATGATCTCCGGCGCCGCCCGCGCCGAAGCCGGTCTGCTTGTGATCGACGCCAAGGAAGGCGTTCGCGAAAATTCGCGGCGGCACGGCTATCTGCTGAGCATGTTGGGCATAAAGCAGGTCGCCGTCTGCGTCAACAAAATGGACCTTGTCGATTACAGCCGGGATATTTTCGAATCGATCCGCGACGAGTACGCCGAATTTCTCGGCCGCGTGGACATTGCCCCGGTCGAATTCATTCCGGTAAGTGCAAGAGAAGGCGACAACATCATTACCAATTCAGAGCGTATGGCGTGGTTTACGGGCTCTTCGGTGCTCGATGTTATGGACGGCTTCGCCAAGGAGCCTTCCCGGGTGGACAAGCCGTTTCGTTTTCCGGTGCAGGCCATATACAAATTCACCGCGCAGGGCGACGACCGAAGAATCATTGCCGGTCGAATCGACACCGGCGCCGTCAACGTGGGCGATGAAGTAGTGTTTCTGCCTTCTCAAAAGCGCTCCAGGATCACAACCATCGAAGGGTTCAACCTGCCGACTCAGACCCGGGCCGTCGCAGGCCGGTCGACGGGTTTTACGCTCGACGAGCAGATATACATCACGCCCGGAGAATTAATGTGCAGGGTCGACCAGCCGCAGGCGAAAGTGGGCACGCATCTGAAGGTCAATATCTTCTGGATGAGCAGGCAGCCGATGATCAAGCACAAGAGATACAAGCTGAAATTGGGGAGCACGAGGATACCCGTGTGGCTGCGCGAGGTCATCACAGTTCTCGACGCGTCGGATTTGACGACTGATTCAAACAAGCAGCAGATCGACAGGCACGATGTCGCCGAATGCGTGCTGGAGACATTAAAGCCGGTGGCGTTCGATCTGTCACAGGATATCGCCCCGACCGGACGATTCGTCGTCATCGACAACTATGAAATCGCCGCCGGCGGCGTTGTTCTCGATACGGTCCACAGCGCCACGAACAGGACGCTGGAAGGCGTCAGGCAGCGCGAGAAGAACTGGGACAGAAGCGGTATAACGCCGGAGATGAGATCCGAGCGGTACAAGCAGCGTTCGACTCTGGTTTTGATCTGCGGCCCGGTCGGCGCCGGCAAGAAACGTCTGGCAAAGGCGCTGGAGGAGAACCTGTTCAGAAGCGGCCGGAGCGTGTATTATCTTGGGCTGGCAAACAATCTGTTGGGCGACGACATGAATGTCGACCAGGGCGGCCGGCGGGATGAATTTCTGCGGCGATTAGGCGAAGTGTCGCACCTGTTCACCGATGCGGGCTTGATTCTGATCGCCACCGTCAGCGATCTTGACGAATACGAACTCGAGATGGTCAAGACGCTGAATAGGCCCAACGACTGCCGCGTCATAAATGTCGGAGCTAATCGCTTTGCAGAGGCAAAGGTCGATCTGCAGGTGGACGATTTGTCGGACCAGGCGGCGGCGATCCAGAAAATTAAAGATATGCTGGTCCAAAAGAAATATCTCGTTGAGTACTACTTGTAAGAAAACCGCAAAAAAGGGGCAGACCCTGTAATCGAAGGGATTGAAATGAAACCTGACACTGTAGCGATACATGGCGGATATGCCTGTGGCGATCCGAGCGGGGCGACGGCGGTGCCGATTCACCAGACGGTTTCCTATGCCTACAAGACGGCCAGGGAATTAGCCGATGTCTTTGAGGGAAGGGCGCCCGGCTATATCTACACGCGACTTGCGAACCCGACGACGACTGCGCTGGAACTCAGGCTGACCCTGTTGGAAAACGGCATCGGCGGCATCGCCGCCTCCAGCGGCATGGCGGCTATCGCCTCGGTCGTGATGGCTCTGCTCAAAGCAGGCGATGAGATGATCGCCGCCGGGGGAATTTTTGGCGGGACGGTTTCCCTTTTTGAAAACACGTTGGGACGCTTCGGCGTCAAAACACATTTCGTCGACGTTGCCGAGACCGGGCGGTTCGCCAAAGCGATCAACGACAAGACAAAGCTTATCTTCGTCGAGACGATCGGCAATCCGCGAATGGATGTGCCCGATCTGCCGGCGGTTTCTAAAATCGCCCGCCGGGCCAATATCCCCTTCATCGTCGACAGTACGGCCACGACGCCCTTTATCGTAAGGCCCGCCGATCTCGGCGCAGACATCGTTATTCATTCGACATCGAAGTTCATCAACGGGCACGGCACGGCGATCGGCGGCTGCATGATCGATACGGGCGGCTATAACTGGGCCAAAGGCGCCTTTGTTGATATTAAGCAGTTGTCCGAAAGAGTGGGCCGGATGGCCTTCCTTTACCACTTGAAAAATGTTATCTACCGCGATCTCGGAGGGTGTCCGGCGCCGATGAATTCGTTTCTTATGCTGCAGGGGCTTGAGACACTGCCCGGCAGAATGGAAAAGCACTGCGCCAACGCCGCAAAACTCGCCGCGTTCCTGCATGAGCATAAGAAGGTTTCCTGGATAAATTACCCGGCGCTGCCTGAGAGCAGGTTTTACGACCGGGTAAAAAAACTGTACGGCGGCAAAGGCGGCGGGCTGCTGACGCTCGGATTAGGCGACAAGGCAAAGGCCTTCAGATTCATAGATTCGCTGAAACTGGCGAAGAACCTCGCCAACCTGGGCGACGCCAAAACGTTGGTGATACACCCGGCTTCGACGATATTCGCGGAGTTTGACGAAGATGCACGCCGACAGATGGGTGTCAGCGACGACATGGTGAGGGTCTCGGTCGGATTGGAGGATATTGAGGATATCGTGAAGGATTTTGAACAGGCGATTGAAAAAACTTTTTGAGGTATGGTAATGAAACTTGTGATCAATGGCGAAGAAGTGAAATCAAAGGGCGGCTTGAGTGTAAGTGAGCTTCTTGTTGAGCAGGAAGTAAAGATGCCCGAGATGGTGTCGGTTGAGATTAACGGCCGGATTCTAAGGCGGCCCGAGTTCGATACGACCGTACTCAACGAAGGCGACAAAGTGGAATTCCTCTATTTCATGGGAGGCGGAAGTGGCGCTGAGTGAACAACAGATCGAGCGGTACAGCCGACACATAATCCTCAAGGAAATCGGCGGCGCGGGACAGGAAAAGCTGCTCGCCTCGAAGGTGCTGATAGTCGGCGCCGGCGGCCTGGGCGCGCCGGCGGCGTTGTACCTGGCCGCCGCGGGCATCGGAACGTTGGGCATTATCGACGACGACAAGGTGGATTTGACGAATCTGCAGCGACAGGTGATCCATTTCACCCCCGACGTCGGAGTGCCGAAGACCGAATCGGCAAAAGCCAAAATCGAAACGATGAATCCCGATGTAACCGTCAAGACCTATTCGCTGCGTGCAACGGCCGCCAACATATCGGAAATTATAAGAGAGTATGATTTCGTCATCGACGGCACGGACAATTTCTCTTCCAAGTTTCTTATCAACGACGCCTGCTACTTCGAGAAGATTCCGTTCTCGCATGCGGGCATCCTGCGATTTTTCGGTCAGTTGATAACGGTGATCCCCGACGCCTCGGCGTGCTACCGCTGCGTGTTTCACTCGCCGCCGCCGGCCGGGGTTGTGCCCTCATGCTCGCAGGCAGGCGTCCTCGGGGTGTTGGCCGGCGTCATAGGTTCGCTGCAGGCGACCGAAGCCATAAAATACATCCTGGGCGTCGGCGATCTGCTCACCGATACGCTGCTTACATACGACGCCCTGACGATGGAGTTTCGAAGCGTAAAACTCAATCGCAACTCCCGGTGCGCACTGTGCGGCGACAAGCCGACGATAACAGAACTCAAAGACGCCGAACAAGCTGTCTGCGATTTGAAAGGATCGCCGAATGACTGAACTCGAAATACCTGTTTCTGTATTTGACCGGATGGTTGCTCAGGCCAGGGCCGCGGCGCCCATCGAGTCCTGCGGGATTCTCGCCGGCCAGGAGAATCGCATCGAGCGACTGTACGAGATGACCAACATTGACAAGAGTCCCACACATTTTACGATGGACCCGGCCGAGCAGTTTGCCGTTGTAAAGAAAATGCGTGCGGCCGGCCTGAAGATGCTGGCGATATATCACAGCCACCCGCTGACGCCGGCAAGGCTCTCCGCCGAGGACAAACGGCTTGCTTTGACGCCCGATGTAGCCTATCTGGTGCTTTCGCTAAAAGACGCCGAAAATCCCTGTGCAAAGGTGTTTGTCGTTGACCGGGACCGGACCAGCGAAGTACCCCTGACGATTGTGAAAGGATAAAAATGGACAACGAGACCAGACACGTCGAGCCGATACTGCAAATACCGCAAACGGTGACAGAAGATGTGCTTGCCTACAGGAGCAATGTCGAAAAGTTCCGGGCGGGCGGAACGTCCGCCGTTGCTTTTCGCGCCTATCGCGTGCCCATGGGTATCTACGAACAGCGAAGGGAAGGATATTTTATGGTGCGTATCAGGATCGGAGCGGGCCTTGCGAAAACCCGCCAGTTGCGAAAAATCGCCGAACTGAGCAAACAGTACGGCAACGGCACTTTGCATATTACGACCAGGCAGGACATACAGATTCACGAAGTAGATATTGAAAACACACCCGACGTCCTGGAAAAACTGCTGGAGGCCGGGCTGTCGGCCAGAGGCGGAGGAGGCAACACCGTTCGTAACGTCACCGCCTGTCCCGGATCGGGAATTTGCCCCAACGAAAAGTTCGAGGTTGCCCCTTATGCCGTCGCCTGCGCCGAATACCTGCTCCAGGACCGCACCTCGTTCAACCTGCCGCGAAAATACAAGATCGTCTTCTCCGGCTGTCCCCGGGATTGCGCTTTGGCGTCGGTGGCGGACCTCGGTTTCTTCGGGACCGTACAAAACGGCCAAAAAGGCTTTGTCGTATATGCCGGCGGAGGCCTGGGCTCCAATCCCGCCGTTGCAGTGAAGATCGAAGACTTCATCAAAGACGATGAAATCTTCACCGTCGCCCAGGCCGTAAAAGACCTTTTCGACAAACACGGCGACCGCTCGAACAAACACAAGGCACGCTTGCGTTATGTCCTCAAACGTGTCGGTGAAGAAGAATTTGTCAGCATGTACAAGGCCGCCAAAGACGCTCTCAGCCGGCAAGGCCTGACCGGCAAAATCCCCGAAATACGCGATATCTTTGCACCCTTCAGAGTCCAGGCCCCACAGGGCCGATACGAGGAGGATGCATCATCACAAATCGAGCGCGTCTGGCCGGAGAAAACCCCCGGTCTCTATTCGATATGGCTTACGCTGAACCTGGGCGATATCACCGCAGGCGGGCTGGCTGCGGTTGCAGATATTGCAGATGAGTTCGGCGCCGGCCTGGTGAGAACAACCCAGCTTCAAAACCTGATCATAAGCGGCATAAAGAGCACCGACGTTGAATCGGCGATCGAAAAGCTCGAGCAAAACGTAAAAACCCTCGCCCCGCAAAATCCGCAGATCGTTGCGTGCACCGGTGCAGCCACATGCAAATTAGGCCTGTGCCTGTCGCGGGGCCTGGCGACGGCCATTGCCGACAGCGTTCCACAAATGTCTCCAAACGGATCCCCACCGGTAATCCGCATAAGCGGCTGTCCGAATTCCTGCGGCCATCACTGCATTGCGTCAATCGGTTTCCAGGGAAGAGCAAAAAGAGTAAACGGCCGGCTCATGCCCTGCTATGACGTGCTGGCCGGCGCGAAAATACACATGGGCGACTCAAAGCTCGGCGAAAAAATCGGCGCCGTACCGGCAAAGCGAATCCCGGAAATAATGGCGCAGGTTCTCGAAACAGGATCGCAAGACTTCGACAAGCTAAAGCAGCTCGTTGACAAATATGGCGATTTCAGCGCCGGTGATTTCGGCGAAGAGTACTTCTATGACTTCGGCGCCGATGTTCCTTTCTCACTTGCAGGCCGAGGCCCCGGCGAATGCGGCGCAGGCGTCATGGATGTCATGGTCGTGGATATCGACGAAGCAAAGCAGGCGATCAAGACTGCAAACCGGCTTGCACCCGGCAAAGAACAGGACCAAAGCATATACAGGGCCCTCGTCGCCGCGACAAGGGCGCTTCTGGCGGCGTTTGGCCTGGAGCCGAAAAAAGACAGGGAAATATTTGCCTCCTTCGGCGAGCACCTCATAAAACCCGGCTGGGTCGCGCCCGATACGCAGCAACTGCTGGACAAAGCAATTGACTACCGAATAGGCGACATTGACACAATCGCAGACCTCCAAAAGCCCGCCGAATCGCTGGTCAACCGCATCGACGAGCTGTTCAAATCGCTCGACGCCGGTC
>QNBS01000140.1 GCA_003644175.1 Planctomycetota bacterium
GGGTTCGGGCTGCTTGTTATCCTCTTGCAGGACGTGTTTGTGTTCATTGCGGCGGGGCTGTTTTTTCTGTTCGGCTTCTGGGTGATGGTGTATGCCGGGCGGCTGTACCTTGCGGCGCGGCGGATGGGCAAAGGTGTGCCCGACGAGCAGACGGATGCGTATCGCGAGAACGTGAAGGTTCGGATTGAGAATCGCCAGGTGTAGTGGGCAGGTGGGGGTGGAAGGGGCAACAATTGGTCTGCCCCCCGGCAACCCAAATTCAGGCCTCTGCCCAAATGATTTTTCTCTATAACCGCCAATGACGGACTACTGACTTAACGCCTTTAACTTCAAGTACTTACGATTTATATTCGCCATAAATTCATCAACTTTACAGGATGATGGCCTAAATATATCAAGATATCCTTGACTATTGCCGATTCAAGGTTATGGTTTATGTATAATAGGAATGTGATTCCGGAATAACATAATGATAAAAAGGCATTTACAATCAGTTCTCGAAAGCTCGGCCAGTCTGTTTCCCGTAGTCACCCTGACAGGACCAAGGCAATCAGGCAAAACTACACTGGCCAAAGCAACCTTTACAAATGCGCACTATGTGTCACTTGAAGACCCCGCCCATCGCAGCCTGGCCCTGGAAGATGCGAAGGGATTCCTGAGGCAATTTGGAACGGAGCAGGTCATTCTTGACGAAGTGCAGCGGGTACCCGATCTTTTCTCGTATATACAGGGGATAGTGGATCAAAACGACTTATCCGGGCAGTACATACTGACAGGCTCTCAGAATTTTTTGCTTTTGGAAAGAATAAGTCAGTCTCTTGCAGGTCGTTGCGCTATTCATCATCTTTTACCATTCTCACGTTCGGAGCTGCTTGGCGTCAAGCCGACTGATCCGGAGAAGATTGCAGATTTGCCCATAAAGCCCAAAAAATTGAAAAAGAAAACAGCGAATGAATTGTTCGATACGATTTGGACGGGCGCTTATCCGAGAATACATGACAAGCACATTCCGCCGCAACAGTGGCTGGCAAACTATGTTCAAACATATATTGAAAGAGATGTCCGGAGCATCGTAAATGTCAGCGATCTGGAAACTTTTACCCGTTTTGTGAGGCTGTGTGCAGGCAGGACAGGGCAGATTCTTAATCTGCAATCGCTCGGCAATGATTGTGGCGTCGACAGCAAAACCGCCAGGCGATGGCTTTCGATACTTGAAACAAGCTTCATCATAAAATTGCTAAAACCCTACTATAAGAACTTCAATAAACGTCTTATCAAATCACCTAAGCTCTATTTCCTTGACAGTGGTCTGATTTGTTACCTTCTTGGGATACACAAGCCGGATGAACTGCTGATGCACTCAGCCAGGGGAGCTATCTTTGAATCGTGGATTATTGCCGAGCTATACAAGAGTTACTATCACACAGGCAAACAGCCCGTTATGTATTATCTCAGAGATTCCAATAATAACGAAATCGACCTGATACTTGACTACGGCTCAAAAGTCATTCCAATAGAGATAAAATCCGGCCAGACAATCAACACCGAGTTCTTTAAGGGTATCGAGTATTGGCGGAAACTAACCGGACTTGCCGATTCACCTGCCGCTTTGATCTACGGCGGAGACAGCCCGACAATTTTCAAAGGCGCTGCAGTTTTGCCATGGCACATGCTGTAAGAATAACACAAAGCCTTCGCTAATAAAAAAGGTTCACCTGCAAAAAAGTTGGTTGCTTGTTGCTGAAAACAGCCCGCCTTTGGTCCGCCTTCGGCGGAGAGTTTATCGCATTGCAGCCACCGGCATCCGGCATGATTGTAAAGGGTTGGCGCCACAGAGGATACCAACCCATGCCGTATGGCACTCTCACGGTGCTCGGGTCGCACTCCTGCGTTGCCCTGTCCCCCGTGAAAGCCACGGAATTGTACCATACTATGCCGGAGGCCCAAAGCGTTAAACTCAAAGGCTTTGCAGGCAAATCCGTGAGAAAGCAACCAACTTTATTGCATGAGAGCCATAAAAAAGTCGTTCGCATCCCAGCGGATGAGTCAGGGTGTCAATTTCTTCTCAGGTTATTTCTTCGGTCGGTATTCGTAGGTTCTGTCTGTCATAAGCACAGTGGCTAATCGTGGCCGGCGCCTTGCATCATTTTTACGGCGTGGGGCAGGATTGGGCCGATGATTTGCATGCATTCGGTTACGGCCTTTACGCTGCCGGGGAGGTTTATGATGAGCGTGGCGTTTCTAATGCCTGCACAGCCCCGCGACAGAATGGCCCTGGGGGTCTTTTTGTAGCCTTCTGCTCTTGAGGCCTCCATGAGGCCGGGGACGATTCGGTCGCAGATGCTCAGGGTGGCTTCCGGTGTGACGTCGCGGGGACCGAGGCCTGTGCCGCCGGTGGTTATAATGATGTCTGTGTCGCCGGCGTCGCAGAGGGATTCGAGTCTGGCTGCGATTTGGTCCCGATCGTCGGGCAGGATGAGTATTTCGCCGACGTCGATGTTTTCCGATATAAGGATGTCCTTTATTGCCGGGCCGCTCTGGTCCCGGCGGGTTCCCTGTGAGCAACTGTCGCTGATGGTTAATATTGCCGCCTTAATCATCGATCACCTCGATTGTGTCGGCGATTTGAATGCGGCCGGGCGAGAGCACTTTTGCGAATATGCCTTCGCGCGGCATGATGCAGTCGCCGATCTGTTCGTAGATCGCACAGTGGCTGTGGCATTCCTTGCCGAGTTGGGTTACTTCGAGGATGACGCTTTCGCCGAGCCTGAGCTTTGCTGCGATTGGCAGACTATACAGGTTGATGCCTTCTGTGGTGATGTTCTCGGCGAAATTGCCGGGTGCGACGCGTGCGCCTTTGTCGATCATTTTCCGTATCGATTCGATGCCCAGGAGGCTGATCTGGCGATGCCAGTCGCCCGCATGAGCGTCGCCTGTTATGCCGTGATCGACGCGCAATTCGGCTTCGGGCACGTTGGTCTTTTGCGTGCCCTTTTCCTTTGAGATGGAGATTGCTTTAATTGTTCCTTTTGTAGTCGCCACTTTTTCCGCCTGTTTTTTCCAGGAGACATACCTCCTGGATCGTCATCGCCTTGCCGGTGTATTTCAGCATGTCGTATATTGTAAGACACGCCAGGCACACGCCGCAGAGGGCTTCCATTTCAACGCCGGTTTTGCCCTGCGATTTGACGGTAACGGTCGCCGTTACGGATTGGGCGTTTTCGTCAAGGTCAAAATCGACTTTAACGCTTTCAATCAGGACAGGGTGGCAAAGCGGAATGATCTGCGGTGTCTGCTTTGCCGCGCCCACGGCGGCGAGTCTTGCGGTTGTCAGGACGTCGCCTTTTTTGCATTTGCCGTCTCTGAGGGCCTCGCAGGATTCGGTGCCGAGGACAATCGCGCCGCGCGCCGCGGCGGTCCTTACGGCAATGTCCTTTTGGCTGACGTCTATCATTTGCGGGTTGTCGGCCACTGTCGTTAACCTCCGATATTTCGCATTGAGAATTCCTCGGTGAAGGAGTTTGTCTTTGTGAAATTACGTTTTTGGCCGATGATCCTGTCGATCGTTTCAAGGATCCGGGTGTCGTCGGCGCCGCTTCGGAGGAGTTTCTTCATGTCATAACTGTGCGCCGAATAGAGGCAGGGCCTTACCCGGCCGTCGCTGGTCAGCCTCAGTCTGTTGCAGGAGGCGCAGAACATCGATGATCTGCCGCTTATAAAGCCGATGGCGCCCTCGGATTGTGCGAGCTTGAAGTACAGGGCGGGTCCTGCGGATTTGCCTGGCACCAGGGACATGAGCGGGCCGAAACGGTTTTCGATGGTCTTTCTGATGTGGCTGTTGGGTATGTATTCACTCCCCGGCCTTGTGTTCCTGTCGGTTGGGAAGTACTCGATGAAACGGACCATTACGTCAAGTCGCCGGGCCAGGCCTGCAAGCGGTATGATCTGGTTTTCGTTGATACCCCTTAGTATTACGGCGTTGATCTTGACGGGTTTGAGTCCGACGGCGATTGCCTTATCGATGCCTTTGACGGCCTCATCGAGGAGGTCCAGGCCGGTAATCTGTTTGTAACTTTCCTTTTCGACCGAATCGATGCTGATATTGACGCGGTCCAGACCGGCGGCCTTGAGATCGGGCGCCGCCTTTTCCAGGAGTACGCCGTTGGTTGTCATTGCGAGATCTTCTATCGCCGCTATGGATGACAGCCTGGCCGTGAGGTGTGCGATATCTTTTCTTACGAGTGGCTCGCCGCCGGTGAGTCGGACTTTTCTTATGCCGCGATCTGCAAAGAGCCTGACAAGGCGGTGTATTTCCTCATAGCGGAGTATTTCCCTGGGTGCGATGAAGCCGCTGTCGCCCAGGGGATTGCAATAGACACACCGCAGATTGCAGCGGTCGGTGACGGAAATTCTCAAATAATCAACAGTCACGGGCCGGATCCGTTTTCAATGTTTCAGTTTCGTCGGGTGAGCGTTTATCAAACGCCGATATCTTTCTTGTTGCCGGACAACTCCCGATAGTCCTGCATTGTATTGATATTGTCAAGAAAGTTGTCCTGCGCCAGGTCAATGTACTTTATTTTACACAAATCGTAGATGCGGTCAACCTTTCTTTCGCCGGCGGTGAGCAAATCATTGATTGTTCCGATCATGCTTTTTCGATAGACGGCAAAAAGGGGTTCGTATTTTGATTTTGTAAGTCGCGGAACGACAGCGTCAAATCCGGCGCTTTCCCTCAGCATCTTCAACATCAGGGAAGTATCAAGGGACGGTATGTCGCAGGCTATGACAAAATTCCTGTCGTATGTCGAAGCCTCCATTGCAGAAGCGATTCCCATCAGGGGGCCGTGTCCCTTTTGCCTGTCCGGGACGATCGGCAGGCCCAGGAAACCGTGAGCAGGGGCATCGTTGGAGCTGATGAGGATTTCCTTGAACCATGGTCGAATCTGCTCATACACATGCTGAATCATCGGTTTCCCGCCGATGGGCAGCATGCTCTTGTCGCACCCCATGCGACGGCTGTCGCCGCCCGCCATAATTATGGCCGTTGCATCCATTTTCAATGTCCAGCCGTTTTCGGTCAAAGCAAAGTCGTCGAAATCGATGTCAAAATTGTTGCCGTCAAACAATATGAGTCTGTCGACGTGGCGGGCAACTTCTTCGGAGGAGGGTTTTATATCATCTACGCCGGGATTCTTTACCATAACAAAAAGTCCGGGTTCGATGACGGTGCGAAGGCTGTTGGACTCACAGATGCAAATCGCCGCCGGGCCCATTTTGTCAAGCAGAGCGGCGGCGCCCTGGCGAAGGTGTACCTTGAGCACTCTCATCCAGAAGACGTGTTTTGCGCCGGCGGCAAGTGATTTGCATGTGTCCTTTTGTGGTATCGGATCCGTTTCTTCGGCGATCTCGAAATTGCCCTTCAATGTGGCGCACACGTCGCAGTCGGTTCGCCCGTGAGGACAATCCCGGTCGCCCTTGTCAATGGGAGTAATCTTGACGCCGAAAATATCTCGCTCGCCGGCGAAGCGGCGCAGCAACGTTCAGGCAAGGAATGTTTTGCCCGCGTTTCTGCCGGCGGCGCCGATCAGCAGCATGCCGGGGCTCTTCATGCGCCGATTGCTGTCGGTCATTTAAGGTTTCCTGGTAATCTTGAGGGTGATTGCTTCCGGTTTCGCTACTCCGCGCAGGGAGCTTATCATGCCCTTGAGAGTTTGGGTGATGAAGCCCTGCACGAAAGGGTTGAGTTCGACAGTTTCTCCGTTGACTTCCAACTCGACGGAGTCCTTGATTGGACATTCTGATTCGCACGTCATTTCTATTCTCCCTTAAGTGTAAATGGTTTTCCTGGTTTCGCCGGTCGCCTCGTTGGGGCGGGTGCTGTTACTCTATAAACAGCTTTGTCGCCATTTTGCGGCCGGTTTGGGTTTTGAAGATTTTTTCGATGAGCTTGCCGAGTTGGTCCTTGTCGGCGTCGGGATACTCGTCTGGAATGTTCACGAGCCAGTCGGCGTCCCAGATTGCCTTGAATTCGTCAGTGTCTATGTCTTTGGCGCTGTGGTGGCTGCCCACGATTTTGCATACGTGATCGATGATTGTCTCGTCCAGATGGAGCTGGGTCATGATCTGGCGGGCGATGGGCGGGCCTTCGATTTCCTGATACTTGCCGGCGCTTGAGCCGTGGAGCTCTTCGGCTTTTTGAATACCGATGTCGTGAAGAACCGCCGCCGCCTTGACAA
>QNBS01000141.1 GCA_003644175.1 Planctomycetota bacterium
CATTACGGCGAGCTGATTGGTGAAATTCAGGATATCCTTGCGGCTGGGGCCCGTTTCAAAACGCAGTTCGGTAATCTTCTTTGCCTTCGGCGCCTGCCGGCCGTCCTGCACCCCTGTGGGGCGGGATCGAAGCGGCGAGCGGCTTGAGATTGTATTCTTCAGGATTGTCATAAATTTTGCCCCCGCAGATTCAACCTGCTGTGGATTGCTGAAGTTTGGCATTCTTCACCTGGTTCTCCGGCGTAAGGAGTTTCTCCATTTTGCCGGGATTACTCGACCGCATGATCGCCTCCTCACGATCAATGAAGCCTTTGAAATACGTCTCGGAGATACTGTGATCCATGTTCTGCATGCCCATCCGTCTTGAAGTCTCGATTATATTGGGTATCTCATAGATTCTGTTTTCCCTGATGCAGTTTCGCACAGCCGACGTGCAAAGCAGGATTTCGGTGCAGGGCGTCATGCCCGGCATGTCTATACGTCTGAACAGCGTCTGCGATATGACCGCCTGAAGCGTGTTGGCGAGCATGGCCCGAATCTGGTTTTGCTGGTTGGCCGGATAAATGTCGATGATACGCTCGACAGTCTGCGAGGCGTTTACGGTGTGCAGTGTCGAGAGCACCAGGTGCCCGGTCTCGGCGGCGGTGATGGTCGAACTGGTCGTCTCCAGGTCGCGCATTTCACCGACGAGGATGATATCGGGGTCCTGCCTGAGCACATGCTTAAGTCCCGATGCAAAATTCGGACAGTCGGCGCCGATTTCCCGCTGCTCGATCATGCACATATTGTTTTCCAGCGCATACTCGACCGGGTCTTCGAGCGTGATGATTCGTTTCTTGTATTTCTGATTGATCGTCCCTATCATCGAAGCCAGCGTGGTGCTCTTTCCCGACCCCGTATGCCCCGTCACCACAACAAGGCCTCTGGGAAGGTCGGTAAGCTCCTTGACGATGGGCGGCAGATTCAACTCTTCAATTTCGGGTATCTCATTCGAGATGACCCTGAAGGATATGGCGATAGAGTCCCGCTGATAATGCGCATTGACGCGGAATCGACTGCCGTCGTCTATTCGCGTCGAAAAGTCGACATCCCTTTCGGCCTCGAATTTCCGGAATTTTTCCTCGCCTGTCATGCTCAGGACCAACTGCCTGGCGTCGGCGTTGTTTACAGGAGGCATGTCGGTTGCATGCAGTTCCGTATTGATGCGCATGATGGGCGGCATACCGACATTGATATGAACGTCCGAGGCGCCCCGTTCAATCGCCGAAGCCAGGATCGTCTTTACATTGATCATAATTCTACCCGTGCCTGTCCACTTAACTCTGTTCCTGTCTGTCTTATTTTACAATTATGTCATATCGCCTGTGTTACGCGCAAAACCTCTTCAATCGTTGTGATTTGCCGGCGGACTTTTTTTATGCCGTCGTCGAACAGCGTGGCTCGACCGCTTTCGACAAAGGCCGCCCGCATGCTGTTGACGGAAGGGTCCTTGTTAATGATGTCCCTGAACCGGTCGTCGATAACCAGTAGTTCGAAAATACCGGCCCGGCCCGTGTATCCGCTTTCACGACACCGGTCGCAACCTGCGCCGTGCGTCAATTCTTTTGGATCAATTCCCGCGTTTTCGATGTAGCGTTGCATGTTTTCGGGCACATGGTAGGCCTCTTTGCAGTTGTCGCATATCCTGCGCACCAGTCTCTGGGCCAGTATGCCGTTTAATGACGCTGCGATCAGGTAGGGCTCGACGCCGATATCGACCAGCCTTGACACGCTGCCGGGCGCGTCGTTGGTGTGCAGCGTGCTGAGCACAAGGTGGCCGGTAAGCGCCGCCTGAACCGCGACGCGAGCCGTTTCATTATCGCGGATTTCACCGACCATGATAATGTCCGGGTCCTGCCTGAGCAAACTTCGAAGCGCCGTGGCGAACGTCAGTCCCACTCTGTCATTGACCTGAATCTGGGTGCAGGACTCCAGGTTGTATTCGACGGGGTCTTCGACGGTCGAAATGTTCAGACTCCGCCCGTCCATCTGCCCGAGCGCCGAGTAGAGCGTCGTGCTCTTGCCGCTGCCTGTCGGGCCGGTGACCAGCAGGATGCCGTGAGGAAGGGCGACTTGCTCTTTGAAGGCGCCGAGCGTGTCGGTCTCCATGCCGGAGTTTTCCAGCCCGATCATGATCGATTTGCTGTCGAGGATGCGGATTACGACCTTCTCGCCGTTGCTTGTCGGCAAGACGGACACACGAAGGTCCACGCCTCGCCCGCCCATGATAGCCGCTATTTTGCCGTCCTGGGGCAGACGGCGTTCGGAAATGTCGAGATTTGACATGATCTTCAGGCGGGAAACAACCGCCGGATGCATCTTCAGCGGGGCCTGCATGGTGTCGAAGAGAGCACCGTCGATACGATACCGAATCCTGGTGTGCTTGGCCTTGGGTTCGATATGGATGTCACTGGCGCCTTCATGAAGGGCGTTGGTCAGCAGGTAGTTGACATATTTGATGACAGGCGATTTGGCGGCGCTCTGCTCGAGGTCCCCGATATCCTCTTCTTCATCTTTGACCACTTCCACATCGGCCATGCTGCTCATGATCTCGTCGACGTCGTAGCCGAAGTTGCTGTCGTCGAATTCGTTGCAAACGGCCGTGATGTCGCTTTCGCTGCAGACGACGATGTGGACGGGCATACCGACCTGTCTCTTGACGTCGTCGATGGCGAAGATGTTGGTCGGCTCGCTCGTCGCTACGATTAGGGTGTCGTTTTCCACTGAGACCGGCATGACATGGCTGCTGCGAATATAGCCCGGATCGAGTTTTTCGAAAGCGCTCCTGTCGACGTTTTCAACAGGAATGCTGCGAAACTCGAAACCGTGCAGTACGGCTTTGGCCCTGAGAATATCATCGGCTTCCAGACCGAATTTGCCGAGTATCTGTTCGACGTCCGCGCCGTTTTTGCTTTGCTGCTGTTGCTTGCGAACCTGCTCCATCTGTCGAGGAGTGATCTTCTCCATTTCCAGGAGCACATCCGCTATATCCCGGACATGCGCCAACTCGGACATCTGCGGCGAATACAATATGCACAGACCCGGGGCCAGGGAAAACTCGCCTTTGTTGTCGACCGACCCTCTCTTCTGAGAGGCGGATTCATTGTTGTTGGAAAAAAGCTTTTTCATTCCGACATTTTCTTAATAACACCGATTCCATCCGACTCGAGTTCGACGAATCTGGAGTCGATCTCGGTGACCGTAAAACCGTCTATCTTGTCTCCCTTGTAAAGGAGTTTTCCGTTAATCATGCAACAGGCGTTCCGGGGCGAAGCCATAATGCTCACGAGTTGAAGTTTTTGCGATCTTTCTTCGACTTCCCTGCGGCGCCACGGCTCCAGAGCATGCCCGGGATCGCCGATGGAAAGTTCGATCGCGAACGGGTTTTTCTTCAGGTCGGCGACGCCAACCTGTTCGACATCGGAGAATTCACTGAATCTGGCCACGATGTCCCCCATCCTGGCGTCCATTTCGGTCCGTATGCCCGTAAGCTGAGCAATTGCGTTCTCGATCTTTGCCTCCTCGGCGCCCACGGCCGCATCGGCGGGCGGCGGAGCAGTCTTCTTTATCATGAACCAAACGCACACCGCGCCCACCGTAAACAGGACGGCTAATATAATGGTGCTCTGCTTCAGATTCTTTCCGTGGTGGACCCTTGTCAGAAACTCGCCGTCATCGTCCGGCGGCCCGATGCCGGTGTTGTCGGACGCGGCGGTGTTTGTTGCGGTTGCCGGAACAGTTCCATTCCGGTCGTCTTTCATAAATGACAACATGATCTTGCTCCATTGATTATTCGATTAATGTTCACCTTATGAACTTGCTTTCTGGAAGAATATGCTCACCACAAATGTGGCGGCGGTTTCGCCTTCGGTCTTTGCTTTTTTCTTCAACGACAACTCCCTGATCTTGGTGATGCGATCAAGCTTTTCGAGTTCGAGCAGGAAAGAGTAATACGAGTTGAAATTGCCGTGCAGTTCCATATGCAAAGGCTGCTCGATGTAGCCGCGGTTGCTCTTGACCTGAAGCGTCCGGATCGTCTTGGAAACCAGACCGTGCGTTTGAACGATCTTTGTGATATCCTCAAGCACTTTGTCAATTTCACTACGGGGAGGCAACTTGCTTTCAAAAACGGCGATCGCATCTTCCACCTTTTCCAGTTGTTTGGTGAGATCAGTGGCGGCGGCGGTCGCTTTCCTGAGTTCCAGCAGCTTGGCTCTCTTGGCGTTGACTTCGATCTTTTCCCTGGCAAGGTGCTGATTGGCCGGCTTGATCATATAGGCATATGAAACGTACGCCAGCGCCATAAGTAAAACGAAGAAAATAAATTTTCTTGAACCACTTGTCATAGTCATGCCTTTCTTTGCGGGCTATCACCTTCTTTTTCGGTTACGCTGATCGGCGTTTGGGTCGGTGAGGTGTTTTCAACGCGCCGCCTAAAGCGTCTCTTCGCGTTTTTCTCTGATCTTCCCGACATCATCCCTGGACAGGACGGCGTTCCTGGCGAGCATTGTTTTGAGCTTGAATTCCCTGAACCTTGTCTCTTTGATCTTATGCTCTTTGGATTCCACCAGCGCGACGCTGTCGAACAGAACCGAACCGCTCAACCGTGCGATGTACGCGGCCACCTCGATATCGCTGGGCGCGATCCCCTTGATTTCTATGGTGGTCTCGTAGCCTTTCTGCGGCGGTTCCTGTTGAGCGGCTGCTTTGGCGCCGGCGGCCTGATATTGGCTGGTTCCGGCCGATGCAGGCGATGCGCGGATGATTTCTTTTTCGGAGATTCTTGTTTCCAGCAGCGAAACTCCGCCGGGAAGATTGTTGGTCAGGGCTGCAAGGATAACACTTCGGGGTATCGGCTCCAGCAGTTCGGCGGTCATGACCATGGTTCTCATCATGGTCTTGCTCTTGATCTTGAGCTCTTCGAGTTGCGCGATCTGTCTTTGGGCCTGCGACATCTGCTGCACCAGGGCGGCCAGTTCGTTGCGGGCCGCCCGTTGTCGTATCTTGATGATGGAAAACGTCACGCAAATCGCGCTCATGAGCACGGCAAGAAGAACCAGATATGTCAGATTCGCCCTGTTGCCTTCACGCTGCTGAATATAGTCGTCCGGAACAAAATCGATCCTGGCCATCTTATTATCCGCCTAAATTCAAATACTATTTGCGATTAGTGTTTTCCCGACCCGACAGGCTCAGGCCAAAAGCAACCGACCAGTCAATGTGGCTGTTGCATTTGTCGGCTCCGGCATGGCTGCCGGGCCGCATGTCGACCGCCGTCAGCACATCTCCTATTTGCGCCGGTATCTGCATGCGCTGGGCCATCTCGGCAAGCTTGTAACAGATTCTCTTGTCGACATTTTTGGCGGAAAGGAAAACCAGACGCTGAATGTGCATACCTCCGCAGTGGAATTCGAAGTACCGGCTGCATGCATCGATCTCCGATATCAGACGCTGGACGCCCTCGTCCTGTTCAAGGTCGGCGAAACCAAGGCTTACTACCCGTGCCAGAAGCAGATTCCTGTTGCGGCATATGACGACATTGGTGTTTCTGGTTCCCATGTCCAGCAGCATCGCAACTTTATCCTGCTCCTCGCGTCGACGGCTGAAAAACTCCATAAAACTGTTGGTCATTGCAAATGGCCAGACATTGATGCTTTGAACATCCAGCCCGGCATTTTCATAAATGGCAAGATGGCGATCAACTATGACGCAGTCGGCCGCCATCACAAGAACATCCATTTCAGAAGTCTTCGATCCCGTCTGTTCGGCAACTACATGCTTAATCATCGCCTGGCCGGCATCAAACGGCAGCTTCTGTCTGACGTTGGCCATTACCGCATCGCCAACCTTGTTGGCGGGCATGCGAGGAATTCTTATCTGGTCGATAAATACATCCTGCGAGGGAAGCGCGGTGACCACTTTTTTGTCCTTGAACCCGCCCCGTTTCGTCATCTGTTTGATGGTTTTTGCCGCCCATTTCTGCCAGTCGCTGCTGCCGGACTCTATCTCCTCAGGTCTTTTTTCGCACCCCATGCCGTGCAGGTACAGCCCGTGCCCATTGGTCCCCAACTGCGCCATCCGTAAATAGCTGCTGCCGAGGTCCACGCCGATGGGGCAAACCTTCTTAGTTAATACTCTAAACA
>QNBS01000142.1 GCA_003644175.1 Planctomycetota bacterium
GGTCAGGTACCTGGTGAGTGCGACACTGGAGACCGATGACGATGAGTCAGGCATCGCCAAACAGAGCATTCTCGGCGCCGGTCGGACGAAAGCCGGCGAGCATCTTACCGTCGGCATGCAGAACGCCGCTGACGCCGCCAAAGTCGGTGTCGAGATCGTTCATGTCGGGCTGCAGGGCATTCATCCGCCTGTGGAGGTGGCCGAGGCGTATCAGGAAGTCATAGCCGCGGTCCAGAAAAAGCAGGCTGCGATAATGAACGCCCAGGCCGAGCGGAACACGAATCTGATTTCGCTTTGCGGCGGCGTTAAAAAGGCCGACGAACTTTATGATCTGGCTACACGTTACCAGCATGCAAGGGAAGCCGAAGATGCAGGCGTCGTGCAATTAGGGCGGGAACTCAATGGCGCCGTTGCAAACGCCGGCGGGGAAATTTTCCAGATACTGACCGAAGCCCAAAGCGCCGCTTTTGAGAAGATTGTGCTGGCAAAGGCCACTGGTATGCGGTTCGCCGATCAGCTTGAAGCCTACCGGGCGGGCGGCGACATATTCCTTAGCCAGCATCGGCTGGCAATGCTGGAAGAAACGCTGCCCTCCGCCCGCAAGTTCGTAGTGATTGCCGAAGATGCCGACGCTGAGGTCTATATCATTGATCTGCAGAAGTCCGAAGAAGACAGTCTCTATAAGTTGAATCTGGACGCCCTTGAGAACATGACGGACAGGTAGCGCAGGCTCAAGAAGTACAAAATTTTATACAAGGATAGAATTGAAATGAAGAATGTTTGGGTTTTTGTTTTTGTGTTGTTGATTGTGATTGTCCTTGGGTTGTATCTGTTTACGTTCAGCGTTCCCGATACTAAAATTGCGGTGGTGACGACGTTCGGCAAGCCCACAAGGACAGTGTATAAGCCTGGCTTGTATTTCAAGTGGCCCCGGCCGATCAATGATGTCAAGCAATACGACGGGCGAAGCCAGCTCTACGAGACTGTTCTGACGGATACGACCACCAAGGGCGGCGAGCCTGTTACCGTAACCAGTTATATTATATGGAAGATTGACGACCCGGACACATTTCGCGTTTCCGTTGGAGACAAGGAAACAGCCCGGCAACGGCTCGGCGAGTTGCTGACAGATACGCAGAATACGGTGATTGGGAAGTACTATTTCAGCGACTTTGTCAATCCGGATCCCGACAAGATCAAATTTGAAGAGATTGAAAACGCAATGGCCCGGAGAATAAGACCCGGCGCAAAGGAACTTGGCGTTGCTGTTGAGGTGGTCGGCATAAGGCGATTGGCCGTTAACGAAACGGTTACTAAGGCGGTTTTTGAGCGAATGAAGGCCGAGCGCAAACGCAAGACCGAAGCAATCACCAAGGCCGGCGAAACCGAGGCGGACACGATCAAGAAAAACGCCGAAGCCAGGCGCACCGAGTTGCTGGCAATTGTCGAGGCTCGGGCCAAGGCCATTCGCGGAAGCGGAGACGCCGAAGCCGCCGGATACTACAAGATGCTCGAAGAGGATCCGGAGTTTGCAATGTTCCTGCGGGATATCGAGGCCTTGCGAAAAATCCTCGAAAAAGAAACTACCATAATTCTCGGCGCCGACACCGATCCGATACAACTTCTAAAGAAGGCCCCTGACATTCAGCCTAAGAAACCCGCCGCCGCTGTCGGCGGCAGGTAGCGGGCCCAATGCCGCAGAACTTACTCCGGGCACGGATTTGACAGACGGTTGTCACAAGGACAAAGAGGCAATAAGCAAAGATCATGACCGACAAAGACATTGAGAAAACCGACGATGTTTCCATTCTTCAGGCCCACGGCGAAGCGGACCTTGCCGGCGAGTTTCTGGCTAAGGCTCTCAAGCACAGCTTCATCATCCTCAAGGCCATCATGATGATCCTGGTGGTGCTCTTTATCACTTCGGGTATTTTCAAGGTTGAGCCGGATGAAAACGCGATAGTCCTGAGATTCGGCAAAATACAGGAGTTCCGCTCACCTGAGACCGGCGAATATGTAAGGGTGCTGGGGCCCGGGCTGCACTGGAACTGGCCGGAGCCTGTCACCGAAATCATCAAGATTCCCGTTGCCAAAAAGCAGACTGTTGCGATCGATTCGTTCTGGTACTTCGAGACCCCCGCCGAGAAGCTGGGCACGGTCAAGGGACGTCCCGGTGCGACGCTTGACCCCAGGAAAGACGGCTACTGCCTGACACGAGGCGAAGGCATCGCCAGCCAGGCCGGCGGCGATTACGGTATTGTTCATGGGAAGTGGCAGTTGACGTATCGCATCAAGAACATTGAAAAGTTCTACGCAAATATCTATTACGAAACACCCGGGCCGGGCAAGGATTTTCTGGATGTCGCCTCCAAAACGGTCGATCCTCTGCTCAAGGCCATTGCCTCCGATGCTATCGTCCGCACCATGGCCAAATACACCATCGACCAGGCCATAGTCAGCGAAGACTCCATCAAAAACAACATTAAGAGACTCATCGAGGAAAGGCTCAGGCGCCTTGACAGCGGCATTGTCGTGGACGAGTTTAGCACCGGTAAAATCACCTGGCCCAGGCAGGTCGCAGCGGCATTCGACGACCCAACGCTTGCCAGCCAGAAGAAGAACCAGGACATCACCGACGCCAAAAGTTACGCCGACAAGATACTCAGCGCCGCCGGCGGCGCACAGGCAGCCGAGATACTCGACGCACTCAAACAGCCAGACCTTTCCGAGCAGGACAGCCGGCGATACCTGTCGCAATTATCCGGCGCCGGCCGGGACATAATCGCCAAGGCCCACGCCTATCGCACCACAGTCGTCGAAGCGGCCAAAGCAAATGCCGATTATTTCAAAAAGCTCCTGCCCGAGTACAGGCAACGCCCGAAGCTGGTCGTCCAGAGGATCTATCAGGACGCCATCGAACATATCTTTGTCAATGCAACGGAGAAGATCATCGTCCAGTCCTCGGCCGGCGGCAAAGGCAAACAGATGCGCATACTGATCAACCCGGATCCGGCAAAGAGAAGGCGGCAGATGGAAGAAAAGAAAAAGCAAGAGGAAAACAACAAGTAGTTTAAGGCAAAGACTCGCGATATGGCTCACAAACATCTGAATCTGAAAGAACACGAACTCTCCGAGCACGAACACACCAAGGGAAGACAGTTCCGCGTCAGCCTTGCTTTGTTAGGCACGCTTGCCGGCGGCGTTCTTCTGATCGACAGCGCCGTGGCGCCGCTGTTTTACGGTGAGGGAAGTGAGATTGCAGAGATTTGCGCCATGGTGGGCGCGATTCTGCTCGGCGCGCCCGTTGTCTGGCACGCCATCAAGTGCATGCTGGGCGGGCACATGCACATGGACGAGTTGGTTGCGCTTGCGATAGTCGCCGCGTTCGCCACGGGCAAGTATCTCGAAGCGGGCATGGTCGCATTCATCATGCTGTTGGGCGAACTCATGGAGACGCGAACGGCTCTCGGCGCCCGTGCCTCAATCGAATCGCTCATCAAGCTGACACCCACGGCAGCCAACGTTGTCGGCGTCGACGGCACTGAGACGGAGGTCGCAGTCAGCGAACTGGCGTCCGGCGACGTCGTCCGCGTCCGTCCCGGCGACAATATCCCCGCCGACGGTGAAGTCACCGAAGGAATCAGCAGCGTCAATGAAGCCACCATCACCGGGGAATCGCTGCCCGTGGACAAGGTGCCCGGCATGCAGGTCTTTGCCGGCACGACCAATCTGACCGGCGCATTGCTGATCAAGGTGACCAAGGCCGGTCGCGACACTACCTTAGGCAAGGTTCAGTCCCTCATCATGGCCGCCGAGCAAACACGTCTTCCCATCACGCGAATCATTGACCGGTATATCAAGTGGTACATACCGACGATTCTGATGATCGTACTGGTCATTTATTTCTTTACCAGGAACCTGAACAACTCGATTTCGGCGATGGTTATTTCGTGTCCGTGTGCACTGATCCTGGCGACGCCGACAGCGATGGTCGCAGCCCTTTCAGCCGCCGCCCGACTCGGTGTGCTCATCAAGAACGTCTCTCTGCTGGAAGTGGCCGGACGAATCAGTGCGATTGTCTTCGACAAGACCGGCACGTTGACCACGGGCCAGTTGTATGTCACCAAGATCGAGCCCGCCGACGGCGTTGAGCCGGGCCGGATGCTGGCGCTGGCCGCCTCCGCCGAACGCATGAGCAGGCACCCCGCCGCACGCGCATTGTATCGACTGGCCCTGGAAGCAAACGTATCCCTTCACGCCCCCGTCGATTTCGCCGAAACGCCCGGAAAGGGCGTCTACGCCAATGTCGACGGCGCCGCCGTCATGGTTGGCCGCGACAGCTTTCTGGAGGAAAACAATATCGACATCAGCAATGTCCGCGACCCGCTGCTCCACGAGGAGCAGGGCTTCAGCACGCTATACATTGCCTGCGACAATGAGTGTATCGGATGGGTCGGAATGCAGGACAAGGCCCGCCCCGAGGCGAAAAAAGCCGTCGCTGAACTCGCGGGCGCCGGCGTCAAGAGGATCACCATGCTCACCGGCGACCGCGCCGAAGTCGCCAATCGCGTCTCGGCGGAGTTGGGCTGCACGGACTACAAGGCGCATTGTCTGCCGCAAGACAAACTTGCCGTCGTGGAGAAGATCCGGCAGGACGGCCACACGGTTGCGGTGGTCGGCGACGGCATCAATGATGCGCCGGCTCTTGCCGCAGGCGACCTGGGCATCGCGATGGGAGCGGCCGGAAGCGACGTAGCGATCAACTCGGCTTCCATTGCACTGATGAGCGACGACTTGAGAAGGCTTCCGTTCCTTATCAAGCTCTCGCGAAAGACAAGAACGGTCATCAATCAGAACCTTTTCTTCGGTATTATATTTATCGTTGTCGGTATCGGTCTTGCCGCGGCGGGGAAGATACCGATCGTATTGGCGGCGGTGCTGCATCTTGTCGGCTCGGTCATCGTCATATTCAACAGTGCGCGGCTGGTGCGGTTCGGCGAGGAACTTGACCCGCACGCCGCCGACGCGCAACCGGGGGATTTGCAATAAACGGTTTCTTGCAACCGCCCAATGAGCAGTATATTAATGAGGTTTGCCAGTGGTAACCGACAGTGGCGAGTACGCCATAGAAACAATTTCGTTGACCAAGATATTCGGCGACTGGTGGGGCCGCGCCAAGGTCATTGCCGTCGATAAGCTCGACCTGAAGATTCGATACAATGAGATTTACGGTCTCCTGGGTCCCAACGGCTCCGGCAAGACTACCACACTCAAGATGCTTTTGAATCTGCTTCATCCCACCAAAGGCCGAGCCCTGGTGCTCGGCGGAAGCAGCCGCAACTCCAGGATCAGCGAGCGCATCGGATATCTGCCGGAAGATTCTTATCTGTACCGCTATCTGACCGCCCGCGAAACGCTCGATTTTTACGGGCGCATATTCGGCCTGCCTTCGAGCGTGCGAAAGTCGCGAATCGACGCCCTGCTGGAAATGGTCGGTCTTACCGGCATGGCCAACCGCGCCGTGGGAACGTACTCCAAGGGGATGGCCCGCCGAATAGGGCTTGCCCAGGCGCTGATTAATGACCCGGAGATTCTGATCCTGGACGAACCGACCTCCGGGATGGACCCCATCGGGACACGACAGATAAAGGATCTGCTCCTGAAATTGGCAAAACGCGGAAAGACTATTCTGCTTTGCAGCCACCTCCTTGCCGATGTCGAAGACGTATGCGACAGAATCGGCATTCTCTATGGCGGCAGGATGCAGGTCGAGGGAACCGTCGCGGCGCTTCTCCAGCATCGCGACGAAAAACAGATACTCACCGGCAGTATCAGCGCGGCGGCACTCGAGAAGATCGGGCGAATTATTGAAAATGAACAGGCCTCGTACACCGTCAACTCGCCGATGGACAGGCTCGAGGAGTTTTTCATTCGCACCGTTGCCAGTGCCCAGAAACAGGAACTCCCAACCAGCGGCGCGATGAGCACAACCAGCATCGGCGGCTTCCTCACCGAAGAATCCGACAAGCCGGGCATTCTCGATCAACTCGTAACCGCCGGCGGCGACCAGCCGGCCGGCGGCGAAGATGTCGAGATTCTCGCGACCCAAACGCCCGCCGAAAGCACCAGCCCGCAGCCCGCCGACAGCGGACTCCTCGAAAAGCTCA
>QNBS01000143.1 GCA_003644175.1 Planctomycetota bacterium
AGATGGAAGAGGAGATTCGAGCACGCGTGGTGGGGCAGGACGAAGCGGTAACGGCGATTTGCAATGCGGTTCGTCGCAACCGGGCCGGGTTGGGCGATCCGAATCGGCCTATCGGCGTGTTTCTGTTCTTAGGTCCGACGGGCGTGGGCAAGACGGAGTTGTCAAAAGCGCTTGCGGAGTTCCTGTTCAACGACCCCCACTGCATGGTCCGAATCGACATGAGCGAGTTCATGGAGTCGCATTCGGTCGCGCGGCTGATCGGGGCGCCTCCGGGCTATGTCGGCTGGGACCAGGGGGGCAGGCTTACCGAGGCAATACGGCGAAAACCCTATTCGGTGATTCTGCTCGACGAGATTGAAAAGGCGCATACCGATGTGTTCAATGTGCTGCTGCAGGTCTTCGACGACGGGCGGCTGACCGACGGCAAGGGCAGAACAGTTGACTTTAAGAACACCGTGATCATAATGACCAGCAACTTTGCCGGCCAGCAGATTCAGGAGATGACCGAAAAATCCGGCGCCGACTGGGAGATCGAAGTGCATGTTAAAGAAGCGTTGAAGCAGTTCTTCCGGCCCGAGTTCCTCAACCGTATCGATGAGACGATTATATTCGGTATGCTGAGCAGGCGGAATCTCGAAAAGATCGTCGATATCCAGTTGGGTTATCTAAAAGACCGGCTCAAAGGGCGGCATGTGGAACTGGAGTTTACCGACAACGCCCGCAAGCAGATTATCGACGAAGGGTTCGATCCGGTCTACGGCGCAAGGCCCCTCAAGCGGACAATCCAGCAAAAAATCGAAAACAGGCTTGCAACAGAACTGTTGGCGGGTAAATTCGAAGATGGCGACAAAATCCGCGTCGACGCGGACCAGCATCGCTTCGTGTTCGAGAAGGTATAAGATTCAGAGGCGGCGGGACAAGCCCTGCCGGTTCAATTGATTTTCCAGGATGTTGCGCCATCTTGCGTAGGCATCCTGGTATTGGGTCTTTAGAGACTCGTCGGGCTCGATCGTTTCTGTCTTTTTCAGGCCGCCGAATGCCTCGGCGAAATTTTTGTAAACGCCTGCGCCTACGCCTGCTCCGCGTGCGGCGCCTTGTGAACCGTCGGTGTTGTACAGTTCGACGCCGGCGCCGGTAACGGTCGCGAACGCGGAGGCAAACAGCGGGCTGAGGAACATATTAGCCGAACCGGCCCGAACTGTTTTGATCTCGATTCCCATGTCGCGCATGATGTCCAGACCGTAGTTGAGCGCAAAGACAATGCCTTCCTGAGCGGCCCGGAGGAGGTGGGCCTTTGTGTGGGTGTTGAAGTTCATGTTGCAAATGGAAGCGCCGATATCGTTATTTTCGAGCGTTCGCTCGGCGCCGTTTCCAAACGGCAGAATCGCAAGACCGTCGGAGCCGACGGGGACGGTTGCGGCCTGTTCATTCATCTGCTCATAATCTTCGCCGGCCTTTGCGATGTTGTGCTTTAGCCAACTGTTGAGTATGCCGGTTCCGTTGAGGCACAGAAGCACGCCGTAGCGATGTGTCTCGGCGGTGTTGTTTACGTGGACAAACGTGTTGACGCGCGACTGCGGGTCGTAGTTTGGCTTATCGCCGATGCCGTACACCACGCCGGACGTCCCCGCTGTAGCGGCTATCTCCCCCGGACTGAGTACATTGAGCGAAAATGCGTTGTTCGGCTGGTCGCCGGCGCGGTAGGCAATCTTCGTTCCGGCCTTGAGGCCTAATTCGGCGGCCGCCGCCTTTGTCAGTTGGCCCTGATCGGAGAAGGTGTCAAGCGCGCCGGCTAAGAGGTCGCCCGATATGCCGAGATTGTCCAGGACGATGTCGGCGACCTTCGAGTTTTTGAAATCCCAGAAGATGCCTTCGGAAAGCCCCGACACTGTCGTAACGATCCGGTCGGTCATCTTCATGGCGATGTAGTCGCCGGGCAGCATGATCTTGTCGATTCGCTTATAAATGTCGGGCTCGTTTTCCTTTACCCACTTGAGCTTTGTCGCGGTGAAGTTGCCGGGGTAGTTTAGCAATTGCCGAAGGCATTTTTCGGGTCCTGTTTCTTCGGCGCACCTTTTGCCGTATTCGACCGCCCGGCTGTCGCACCAGATGATCGAGGGGCGAAGGACGTTTTTGTCCTCATCGACGCAGACCAGGCCGTGCATTTGATACGTGATGCCGATGGCGGCGATATCCGCCGGATCGATATCGCCCGTTGCGAGTATCCCGGCGGTGGCGGCCTTGACGTTTTGCCACCAGGTTTCGGGATGCTGCTCGGCCCAGCCGCTCTTTTCGGCGATAATTTCCATTTCCCTGGCAGGGCAGGTCGCAGACGCCTTAACCTGCTGGGTCTGTGAATCCATAAGCGTCGCCTTGATAGATGACGTTCCGATGTCATATCCGAGCAAATACATATTCGTGTCCTCTTGAATACCGGTTGATATTATGTCTCAAAGACCGCTGTCTTGATTGTTGAAATCCGGGCGTTTTCCCTTGGATTCGAAGTACTTTTTCAGTATCTCACTTGATACCGGCGGGCATCCGGAGACGAAAACGCCGCAGTGTTTGTGCCCGGCCGTACAGTTGCCTACGCACAGGGCGCCGCACGGCACTTGCTCATGGCCTTTGCCGATAGCGATTACAACGTCCTTTTCGTCGGGGGCGCTGTCCAGCAGGTACTGTCCGTATGTTCGCAGGAACATCAGTAATGTTGACTGGCATGCGCTGCAGGATTGTCGATCCATGATATTGAATCCTTCAAACTCTATCGAGAGTTCTTCAGGAGGCAATGCGAAAGAGCTTTGAACATCCTTCCAGTTTTCAGGAGAGGCGTCGATTGAATCCAGATCAATCAGGCCGTATCCTCTCTCTGCGCCCATACGCAGATGCGGCACGTCAGCGGCGGATATTCCCATTATCGCACAAGCAAGCGCGTCGGCCGCAAAGGCGTCGGCGCCGACGAGGACCACCCCCAATGTCTTCGGGTTGCCGGCGCCGGGCCCAAGCCCTTCCATGCCGATTGTCCCGTCGATGATCGACAGGTGGGGACGCAGAACCGAAGACATATCGGCAATGGCTATGTCCAGAGGTTTCTCCTCGCACCCGGCAACCGGGTCCAGCATGTGAAAGTCAACTTTCGAGCGCCGCCACAAGCATCCCTTCATATTCTTCACAGACAGCGTTACAACTGTGTGCATATGCGTTTTCATCACGGGAATTGAGACGATGATATCATATTCAGCAACCTCGGCGCACAGCTTGAGCGACTTCATCGCGACACCTTCGCCGATTTCAAGGGGCACATAGCGACGCACATCCATATCGATCAACGGGCAGTTTCGCGCTTTGGCGACAGCGGCAATGCCGGTGCTCTCAAAGGCGCCGGCCATCTTCACGCCGGTGATCGGGCTTTCGCCCACGGCGACTTCGGCGCCTGCCTGGCTGAAGGCGTCAATTGCGGCGGCGACGACCTGCGGATGTGTTGTGATACCGGTTTTGGGCCTGGCATTGCGGCCTGCATTGGGCTTTAGCAGTACCCGTTTGCCCTTGGCCGGCGACAAGTCCATATTCGAAAGGGCTTTTCGTGTATTGTCATAAGGACCGGCCCCCGACGCCCAGAAGACCGGCGGAAAAGAGGTGTCAAGTTTGAAAGGTGTATGCGATATCAACTCTAATGCTCCAGATATATGCAATCTATTTTACCATTTTGCTGCGTGGCAGCCGAATTGCAACACAGTATATCATACGAAAGCACATATACAAACGTCTTTTGAGGTATCGTTTGTCAATCATCCTGTGCGCATGTCGCAAATCGTTGACATTTTGCGTGCCGGATAATAGAATAGACTTGTCATTCAAAGGAGACTATCTCATGAACAAGCGGATACTCAGCTTCCTGACAATCGTGATTCTGTGCCTGTTTTCATCAACTCGCCCGGCGTCCGCCGCCGATGCCGCTGATCTGATCGCATTATCTCAAACCAAAGGCGGGCTCATCGTCCATTTAGGCTGCAAAGACGCATCGCTTACGGCTGCTCTGCGCGCCGGTGACCAGTACTTTGTGCACGGTCTTGACACGGACGCCGCCCAATTAGTCGCGGCGCGAAGTCGTCTTATTGCCCAGGGCGTTTACGGTCCTGTCAGCGTCGATCAATGGGACGGCAGAAACCTGCCCTACGCCGACAATCTTGTCAATCTGATCGTCGCCGACGAAGCCGCCAATGTTACCGAATCCGAGATGCTTCGCGTGCTCGCCCCGGAGGGTGTTGCTCTTATCCGGCGTGGTGGGCAATGGAAGAAGGTTGTCAAGCCCCGGCCGGATGAAATGGACGAATGGACGCACTACTTCCACGGCGCAGACGGCAATCCCGTAGCCGATGATTCCATCGTCGCCCCGCCCGAGCGGCTCCAGTGGATCGGCAGCCCCCGCTGGTCGCGACACCACGACCACATGGCGAGCCTGACCTCTATGGTTTCGGCGGGCGGACGCCTGTTCTATATCCTGGACGAAGGTCCCAAGGTCTCGATCCAGCTTCCATCCAAGTGGCGGCTCATCGGGCGCGACGCGTTTAATGGCGTCATTCTGTGGAAACGCCAGATCGGCCAGTGGAATACTCATCAGTACCCGCTAAAGAGCGGCCCGGCACATCTGCTGCGCCGCCTCGTGGCCGTGGGCGAGCGCGTCTATGTCACCCTTGGCATCGACGCGCCGGTAACAGCGCTTGACGCGGCAAGCGGAAAGACTGTGCTCGAATATAAAGGCAGCGACTATACGCGGGAGATAGTGGTCTCCGAAGGCGTTGCCTTCTTCGTGGCCGACACTTCCAGGTCGGTGCTGCCCGATTGGCGTCGCGAAGATACCTACGTCTGGACAAACACGCGCAAAGCCAACCCCGGCTGGGGCTGGAAGGGGACGCCGCGCAGGATACTCGCCTACCGGGCCGACTCTGGTGATTTGTTGTGGGAGGCTAAAGCCCCTGTCGCTCCCTGTTCGCTCGCCGCTGATGTCAAACGCCTCGTCTTCCACGATGGACAAAAACTGATTTGTCTGGACCGCAGCAACGGCTCTGTCCTGTGGGAAAGTGAACCCACACCGACCGGGCTGCCCGTTCACACCAATACGGGACCGCGCGTGCTGATCTACAAAGACGTGGTGCTGTTAGCCGCCAATACCGGCAAAATGTCCGGCTGGTCGGCAGCCGACGGAAAGAAACTTTGGGAACAGACGCATCGCCCCAGCGGGCATCAGTCCCTCAAGGACCTCTTCGTGGTCCGGGGTCTGGTCTGGACCGGCGCTATTGCAGGCAGCAAAAACAACGGTGCTTTTGCCGGCTACGATCCGGCAACCGGAAAGGTGGTCCAGGAGTTCGGCGCCGATGTCAAGATCCACTGGTTCCACCATCGCTGCTATCCCGCCAAGGCCGCGGGCAAGTATCTGCTCACCGCACGCAACGGCACCGAGTTTATCGACTTGACAACCGAACACTGGAAACCGCACCACTGGGTCCGCGGTGGCTGCATATACGGCGTCATGCCGTGCAACGGAATGTTATACGCACCGATGGACTCCTGCGGCTGCCAGATGGAAGCCAAGCTCACCGGCTTAAAGGCCCTGGCCGGCGGACCGATACAACTGCCCGAAGCTCCCGCCAATCGCCTTCAGCGCGGACCTGCCTACGGCAAAGCCGCCGGCCCGCCCGCAGATTCGGCCGACTGGCCCACATACCGCCACGATGCAGCTCGCAGCGGCGCCTCATCGAGCGTGGTTTCCGTACGGCTCAAGCAGTCCTGGCAGACGAAATTGCAGGGCCGTCTCAGTGCGCCGACCATTGCCGCCGGCAAGGTCTTTGTCGCCTCCATCGACACGCACACGCTGTTTGTCCTGGACGCACAGACGGGACGGCGACTCTGGTCTTACACCACCGGCGGACGCATCGACTCGCCGCCTACGTATTATAAAGGGCTCGTACTGTTTGGTTCCGCCGACGGATACGTCTACGCTTTGCAAGCCGCCGCCGGCGCCCTGGCGTGGCGGTTCCGCGCCGCTGGCGTTGACCGGCGTATGATGGCATGGGAACAGCTCGAATCGGCCTGGCCCGTCCACGGCAGCGTACTGGTGCGCGAAGGCGTCCTCTACTGC
>QNBS01000144.1 GCA_003644175.1 Planctomycetota bacterium
CGACAATGCCCTCAAAGCCAGCAAACAAGCCTCCCAGAACACCATCACCATGCTGGCCCAGATCAGCGACCAGGAGAAGCAATATAACAAACAGATACAGGACCTCCATGCGAAGATCAAAGAGTTGACCGACAAACTCAATTCCGCCGGCTCCGTAGCACCGAACCCGTAGACCGAGCCTGACACGACTGACCAGGCTGAACGCATGGCGCAACCTGTCCCGCTATGTGTATAGCCTCCCCGCCGGCGCTTTTACAGAGTCCAGCCTTTTCGCATGGGCGGATTGATCAGTGCATTGGCTTCGGCGCTGTTGGTAAACCGCATATCGGCGCCATCCCACTCGAGCTTTTGGCCCAACAGTTGCATTCCGATGATACCCAGCCGCGCAATCTCCGTCAGCGGCCCGCCGAAATCAAAATTCGACGCCGCCTGCCTGCCGTTCTTAATCGAATCGAGCCAGTCGTTATGATGGCCCTTCACGCGCCGAATCGTCCGGTCCGGCTGTTTGTACTCCTGCATCTTCTTCTCAGGAATAATCCGAACACCGCCGGCGCCGTGCGAGCCGTACATAATGGTCCCCTTCGTACCGTACACCACCGCACCGGTTCCGACAACCTTTCTGCCCTCTTCCAGGTCGGCCGGTCGCGAAAGCTCAGCACCGGCGCCGTGCCACAACAGTTTCACCGGGCCGCGATTGCCCTTCGCCGCAAACTCGAACGTAACCACCGACCATGACGGGAAGGTATCTGCGTGCTTCTTCGGATCGTAGTCCTTCGCCCGGGCCCAAATCGTCGTAGGCGAACCCAGATCCAGCGCCCAGAACACCGGATCGACAACATGACATACCCAGTCGCCGATTGTGCCCGATCCGAACGGCATCCAGCCCCGCCAACTGCCCGGCAGGTACATCGGATTGTACGCCCGCATCTTCGCCGGGCCGACCCACAGGTCCCAGTCTAATTCCTTGGGGATATCGTGCTTCTCGCTGCGCCTGGGCAACTGGTTGATCTTGCAGTGGTTGGCGCCGCACCGGGCGTGGATCTCAGTCACATCCCCGATCGCGCCGTCCCACACCCATTCGCAGAACAGCCGAATCGTATTGGACGAATGCCCCTGGTTGCCCAACTGCGTCACCACCTTCTGCTTGCGGGCCTCCTGCATGATCTCGCGAATCTCATAAATCGAATGCGCCAGCGGCTTCTCGCAAAACACGTGCTTGCCCCGCTTAAGCGCCGCCATCACCGCAACCGCATGAGTATGATCCGGTGTCGAGACACATACCGCGTCGATATCCTTGGCCATCTTGTCGAACATCTTGCGGAAATCCGTAAACCGCCTGGCCTTGGGAAATTTCTCGAACGCCTTACCGGCCCGCCGCGTATCCACATCGCAAAGCGCAACCGTATTCTCACCCGCACAACCCCCTAACTGGGCGCCTCCGCGTCCGCCGATCCCGATGTGGGCAATATTCAATTTTTCGCTGGGCGGCACAAACGCCGGCCCGCCCAACACATGCCGCGGCACCAACGTAAACGCAGCAACGGCGCCGGTCGCTGCGCCAATAAACCGACGCCTCGAAAGCCCCTGTTTTGTCATAACCACTTTTCCTGTAATCTATCTGAGCCAAACCGAAAAATACACATACATCGCCAGGACCAGTCCTAACACAACGATTGTACCAAATACGTCAACAAAATTCCAGCTTGCACGATTTTGGCGTTTCTGCTCCGCCGTCGCCGTCGCATACGTCAGCCCGACAATCTGCTCAGCGGATGGTCTTTCCGTCAGCAGCGAGACCACTACGATCACGACAACACTTATCGCCGACAGGACGCCGGAGGCATAGAGGAAGTTGAATTTGCCCACCGCCGCAAGCCACGGCAGATTCGTCAGGTAGCCGGCCCCTTCGCAGGCCTGTATCGTCAGCTTCGCCATGCCCGCAATAAAGCCGATCCCTAATCCGGCGACGGCGCCTTTGGCGTTCATTCGCTTCCAGAACAGCCCTAACAGGAACACAGCCGTAATCGGCGGAGCAAGATAGCCCTGCACGCTCTGCAGGTAGAGGTACAGGCCTCCCTCGCCGATGTAGTGCATGACCGGAATCCACGCCATTCCGAGCACGACGACGACGCCTGTGGCTACTCGCCCTACGGTCACCAGGTGGCGCTCCGAACGACCGGGGCATATCTTTTCGTAGATATCGATCGTAAACAGCGATGCCGACGAATTAAACAGCGATGACAGCGAACTCATCAGTGCAGCCAACAGTCCTCCCACCACCAGACCGCGCAGACCCGGCGGCAGCAGCGTTGTCACCATCGTCGGAAATACCATGTCGCCTTTGAGCGTGCTGTCGGCTGCAAGCGGGATGTCAAGCTCGCCCTGCTTGTAGAGTGCGTATCCGATCATCCCCGGGACGAGGAATATCAGCACCGGCCAGACCTTGAGGAACGCGCCCCAGATCGCCCCGCGCCTTGCCGATCGCAGGCTCTTCGCCGCCAGGGTCCGCTGCACGATGTATTGATCCGTACACCAGTACCATATCCCGATAATCGGTGATGCAATGAGGATGCCCAACCAGGGAAAATCCGGGTCGGAAAGCGGTCGCCACAACGCAAACTGCGCGGCGTCGGCCTTGCAGATGGAGACGAGATTGCCCCATCCGCCCAAGAGTTTCAGCCCGAAAAACGTGATAAAAAACGAACCCAAAAGCAAAATAATTGCCTGTGCCGAGTCCGTATAGAGCACCGCCCGCAATCCGCCAAAGACAGTGTATATACCGGTGAGAATCACTGTTAGAAACGCGCCTACCCAAAAGGGACCGTAGGTTGTGCCCAACAGCGTGATCTGAATGTCGGGCAGCAGAGTCTGAAACACCAGCGCGCCGGCGTACACCGTTACCGAGACCTTGGTAAACACATACGCAACCAGCGACACCACCGACAGCATCCATCGCGCCGTCGGGCTGAAACGTCGTTCGAGAAACTCCGGCATCGTAAACACGCGCGAGCGGTAATAAAACGGCACAAAAATCCACGCTAACATAATCATCACCCACGCATGAAGTTCCCAGTGCGCCATCGCCATACCGGTCGAAGCCCCCTGGCCGCTTAGCCCCACGATGTGCTCCGAGCCGATATTGGACGCAAAAAGCGACGCCCCCACCGCAAACCAGCCGATGTTGCGCCCGGCAAGAAAATAATCCTCCGACGTATTCTGCCGCTTCGACGACCACCACACAACCGCCCCTAATCCCAGAAAGTACAGCCCGATTACCGCCCAGTCCCATCCCTCTAAACCATTCATCCTGAGTCCTTTCACTGACTGTCAAAAAGCCTTCTGCAAAATTGCGGTTTGGCATGCATTACTTAAGAAAATCATTTTTTCGATTTTCTTATGTAATCACCTGACGTATCGTAATAATATAACTTAACTCTGAGAAAAGAAAAAAGAGTGTCGCCTTTTCTTTTCCAAAAACATGTCAAATCGCAATTTTGCAGAACTCCCTGCCTGTCAAAACGCAAAAACGCACAAGACGCCCTGCACAATAAGAAAAAGCGGCGCCATTGGCATAAGAAGCGGCATTGTCCCCCCAAAACCAGCCAATTGCAAGCACTTTATCGCCTCCCCCAAACCCTCTTTTCCCGTACACTCGACCCCGCGTGGTCGCCCTTGCCCGCCGCGGTATATGCGCATAAAAAAAAGCCCCTCTCAGGGCGTAACTTGCACGGTCCCGGGACTCTCACCCGGGATTTGGCACACTACTTCTCCAGGGGGCAGGCGGTTTAGTCGTCGGTTCCTGTCTTGTCTGGTGTGTGCGCTTCGGGCTTGGCTTCGGGTTCGCCTTCAGCACTCATCTTTTCGGCGGCGGCTTCGGCTGCTGCCTTTTCGGCCTTTTCACGCTGGATCGCCTCGTAGATCTCCTTGCGATGGACCGAGATGCTCCTTGGGGCATTGATCCCCAGCCTCACCTTGTCCCCGCGAACGTCAACGATAGTGACCTCAACGTCGTCGCCGATGATAATTGACTCATCCTTTTGTCTGCTTAAAACCAACACGTTCGGCTCCTTCTCTTGCCGGTTTCCCGATCCAATCCGTCGAGTAAACCACCCCGACATTAGCCAACTTAACAATATATCCTGTTTTCAAACGCTTAAACCGCCGCTGTGACCGAAAGTCATTCCAGATTCTCACACTACGAATAGCGGCCTTTATCTTTTCGGCCATTTCTGAGGGTGCAAGCAATCGTTTTTCGTCTCTTTTTTCCGTAAAAGCGCAGTTATAGGACAGAAATCCCAGAACTGCTTATCACTTATACGCTTACAAGCCCTAATAAGGGCAAAAAAAGAAGCGAAAAACTTCCGCGCTCCCCCATTTTCGAGCGTTACTCACCGTGTTTTCGCCAGTATACGTATTTTATCGCCAGCCAGTAGCCCGCCACAGACCCTATACCCGCAAAGGCCACCAACTGCAACGGCAAAATACCGCACACTGATCGAGCAAAAAACGCCTCCGGCCACGTCTGGAGCATGTGTTTGAGCACGTCGGCCTTGCCCGAAAGCCACATCGAGTAATAACCTATCCCACCGGCGGCAAGCGTAGGCCACACGTAACTAACATTAAGGACCCACTTTACGACATAAGCGGCTATCGCAAACGACACCACCACCGCAAACGCAACCTGCCCGCGCCCCGGCTGACCCACCACGGTGCCCAATTCACTATCGAACATCCGCACGTCCTGGGCAAAGACACCTAATGCAAACTGCGCGATAACGACCGTCATAATCAGGGCCGTCGCCACGTTCAACACGTTGTGAGTATTGACATTGCCGATCTCGTAGTCGTCGACCGGCTTCTTCGCCTTTGCCAGTCTCTCGGCCGCCTTGACGCCGGCAAATCCGGCCCCTACAACCGCCAGCCAGAACAATCCCTCCCACTTCATCACCGATAGCAGAGCCTGCCGCTGCACAATCGTCTCATCAATTCCAGGAGCCGTATTTAATCGCAACAGCCCCGCCATATCCCCGGTCCTGAGCGCCCAAAACCCTAAGCCCGCCGGCGCCGCCAACACCCCGATTTCGGCGCCGTAAGGCCAGGCCGCGAAATAACCTATGACACCCGCACCAAATGCAATCGCTATGCAGATTGCCCCGTCAACGACACTAATGTCGCCGGCAATAATCGTGATCGCCCCTGCCGGCACGCTCGGTTCAATCAAAACCCACGCGCCAAGCCCAAGCAGCAGCACACCCGCCGCCATCGCGCCGGCAATCCGAAGTCTCATAAGCCACGTCAGTTCCATCAGTTACCCTTTCTGTGCCGCTGAGAGCCTACCAGTACCCACAAAGCCGGTCAAGCAAATTCCACCGACCCGCAAACATTTTACCTGAGAGTTCTATGAAAGCTCCTCCGACAAGTCATTCCCTTGCGGCCCTCAACTCTGCAGAAACGTCTTATAGAAATCCAGGTTCTGATACTCCCCACAGAAGTTGTCCTCGCTCACCCGCGGAAAAACATCCGCCAACACCTTCCGCCCCCCGCTCTTGTGCCCCCCGTTCTTATGCCCCCCGCTCTTGCGCTTAGACGCCACTTTCGGCGGATAACGATGGCACTGGCCGACAGAATCATCATCGGAAAAGGCCTTATAAAAAGCACACCTGCTGCACTGCCATATTTTCACTTTCTTAGACATACCACGTTCCTCGACACGTCCTCAATACACACCATTCTCATCGAATCACTCCAAACCAGCATACCAGCCCAAAACCCCACAATCAAGCATTTTCCATCCCTAACTGTGCTTATTGTCCATGCGGTCTTCACCGTTGCCGTACCGCCGCAGCCGGAGAGGCCCGGAAAGTTCGGAGAAAAGCATCTTGAAGGAAAGGGGCTTGACAGGAATGAAGCAGGCTCTGCGGAGGCGCAACCCATTCGGCTGCGCTCAGAGCAGGCTCTGCCGGGGATAGCCGGCTCAAGGCGACGAATTGTCGTGGGGGTGGCGGTTATACACCTGCTGCCCCGTTTTCTGATCTGGAACAATTCGGAGTCTTGCAATGCCTTAGAAAACCTGATAAAACAGCCCCGCCGAAGGCGGATTCAATACCTGCCGAAGGCAGAAA
>QNBS01000145.1 GCA_003644175.1 Planctomycetota bacterium
GCCGACGGCGACCTGTGCATAATTGTAATCCTGTGCGCCCATTGGGGCAAAACGAACAGTGATTTCCTGTGTGCCGCCACTGGCCGATACGTCAAATGGAACCGTCGGCGGCGAAACAAGAGTGTATGCCTCTTTGCCGAGACCGATGATTTCCAGAGATGTTACCTGCATGACAGCTTGGCCGGAGTTTATGATATCAAACGTTAAATCGGCGGAACCGCCGGCATCGGTATCCGGAAAAGTCAGTTGCCCCGGGTTGAGAGAAATATAGGGTACATAGGCCGCATCCGTGGCGAAACTCCTTGTCGCGCCCCAGGAGGTTTGTGTGGAGTTTTGTGCGTAGCATCGGAAGAAACAGGTGGTGCTGGGAAGCAGGCCTGCAACGTCGGCCGAAAATGTTCCCACACCCTTTATTCCGAGATCAATTTCATTGTCCCAATTGCCCGGAGTCGTTCCGCCGTCATTATCGCCCCAATATATATAAACGGTCGGATCCTCGCCGCCGGTTGCCGTTAAATTGCCGTTTAGCCTTGCCGAACTGTCCGTAACGAGCGTCGCCGCCTCCGTACTCACCGTTACCGTTTGCGGTGTATAATCAAGCCTGATATTATTGTATCCACCCTGAGTATAAGGTCCATTCGACCAGGAAGATGCTCCTTTGGTAAACGTAACGTATGTATAATTGCGCGGACTGCCGTCATTATCGCTGGTAAGTTCGAAATACAAACGGTATGTCCCGTCAGCTATCGGCGTACCGTCAAGCTTTTTGAAATTCCAGTTGAAGTCGTATGACTTGGCGCCTGTCTGCGTTGCTCCCGTCCGTGCATCGATATCGTTTTGGCGATCACTCTGACTCCCTTCATCCCACCATGTCTGGAACTTGTCCTTTCGATCATGCGCCCATACGGATCTTTTGTTGCTGCCCACATCGGTGCCCGCCGTGCAGATAAAGCTGCCGCTCGAACTGGCAAGCCAGACAACGTGTATGTGCTTGGGACTGTATTCACTGCCTGTCATCGTTGTGGTGAACCTGATACGTAAATTAGCATCGGCGGCGATCGCGAGATTGCCGCCTGCAACTGCAAATACGCACAATAACAGCGGGTAAAAAACCTTTCGTTGCGGTTTAAGATGCGCCATCTTTAAGTCCTCGCTTCTTTTTGAATTTGTTTACTGCGTTGCTGTCTTATTCGACATGCCATTCTTCTTGCCGTATTTACAACCTGCGGCAAAACGCCGGCGACAGTTTTGGAAAGTTCCATTCCGTATTCGATTTTCTCCGGTTCTACTCCGAGTATGGTTACATGCGGTCTGGACTTTTCGTCCATAAGCCGCATCAACGCCTGTATGCCAAGGTCGTGAAGTGAATGCAGTCGGTTAAGCTGTGCGTCGTCGGCGTCAAAGGAGTAGATAGTCGCCGGTTTATCGCCGGCGCATACGGCGTCGATAGCAATTATCTCATCGGCCTGTTCAAACAAGTCCTGGTAATGCAGCACCGCGGCGCCGACGTCTGCAACAACCACGCCCCGGGGCGGGTCCTTTTGCAGTTCCTTTACCGCGTGAACCCCTACGCCGTCATCGCACATGAGCAGGTTGCCCAGGCCGATGATCGCTACATTAGGATGTCCGTTCGGTGCGACCATTCAGCGGGTTCCCAATCTGTACACTTTTGCGTTTTTGCCCGGTTTGATTACGTGCGTGGAGCAGTCCAGGCACGGGTCGAACGAGTGAATAACTCTCATTATCTCGACAGGCTCATCGACGTTGCCGACCGGTGTGCCTAACAGTGCTTCTTCAAGCGGCCCGTGGATGCCTTTGGCGTCCCGTGGCGAACAGTTCCACGTTGTCGGCGAGATCACCTGGTATCGGGACAGTTTGCCGTCGCTTCCGATGTCGAGCCAGTGGCCCAGCGCCCCCCGCGGCGCCTCGGTGAGCCCGTTGCCGCTGACATCTGTCGCCGGTGTCGGATCGAGATATATCTCTTCGTCGCCGCCTGCGATATTGGCTTCAAGCTCGTCGAGCCATCCCAACATCGCCTGTGCAACTTTCAAGGCCTCTGTTGCCCGGGTCGACCGGAACCGTCTCCCCGGACGCCGGATTCAGGCCGCCGTTGTCCTCGAACCAGGAGAACTTGACGTGCTCGGAGATATCGGCGACGTCGAGCGGCAGGACGGTTTTCGATCCGTCCGTAACGTGTCCGCGAGCGAGAAGTTTTGATGAGCCGTCGGCGACGAGATCGAATACGCCGTAGGAAAGCAGATTGCCGTGTCCGCGACCGATGGAGAAATAGTCCGAATATGTTGCCGCCGAATAATGCCGTCATCTGGTCGGCCTTGCGACGCTTCTCAAGGGCCAGTACATAGTGTCCGACGATTATGTCGTTAACAGCCTTTGAAAAACGCCTGTCGGCTTTCCAGTCGGCCTGCCATGGAGGCATTGCCGGGCCTTCAACGAAATCCAATGCGGCAAGCAAAAAGAAATGCAGAATATGAGACTCTACGAAATTTGCCCCGTTGATGAGGTTTCGAATGATCCTTGCGTTTTCGGGTATTACCGTACTAAAGGCGTCGTCCTGGGCGCGAACGGAGGCTACACCGTGTGCTATCGGACACACGCCGCATATACGCTGGGTAATATGCTGTGCGTCGCGGGGAGATCTGCCGATAAGGATCTTCTCAAATCCGCGAAACAGACCGCCCATGCTCTTTACGCCAACCACCTGTTGAACGCCGCCTGCATGATCAATCTCGACATCAATCTTTAAATGTCCCTCGATGCGGGTAATCGGGTCGAATGCTGCTGTTATTTTCATCTGTATATCCTTTGAATAGAATACTTACGCGTAAAAATCACCGCCGGGAAAATCGTGTTCAACGCAACCGAAACACAGTCCGTTACTATCTACACACCAGTTGGCCCGGGTATAATTGGCGGGGTCTACGCTGAGATCTTCCAATTGGGGTATCGGTCCTTTATTCCATCCGCGAAAAGGACAATCGGCATAAGCGCCGGGACCTCTGCATCCAAGATCCTCGAGGCACTTGCCGTCTTCACCGAAGGTCGTGGCTTTGACGGTGGGATGGTAGTTTGGATTTCGCGGACAGTTCTCATGCACGTTGCCGCCATAGAGAGCAGTTGGTCTCTTATAGGCATCCAACTCCGGTAGAGTTGCTTGCCCGGCAAGCACCAGGATCAGTTGAACGACAACCCATGCAACCCAGTCAGGATGTGCTGGACAGCCGGGAATGTTAATAATCACCGGGCCGGTTACCCCGCCTGCCGCCAGTGCTTCCTCAACGCTGAGGATTCCGGTTGGGCCGCTCGGCTCCGAGGGAAGCAGAGGCGGTAAAGGATAGATGCTCCTGGGAATGCCTCCAAACGATGCACATGCTCCAACGCTTAGAACCGCCAGTGCATTTGCGCCAAGCTCCAACACCATTTCCTGGTAAGTCTTCTCTACTCCGCCAATCGTCATGACGCGACAGGCCTTTCCGCCGAAAGCTGTGGCAACTCCACCTTCGCAAACAAGAACGTAACCGCCCTTTCGCTTTCCCTGCAGCGCCATTGTAACGGCAGTATCGCCTGCCGATGCCATTACGACCGTATGATAAGCAAGGTTGATATTGTTGAGAAGGACATCCTTGGTATCGACGTGTCCGACAGCGGGGGCGTCTAAGAATAGATTAAGAAATGAAACAGAGTCTCCCTGGCATCCGCTGCCGTGAAGCCAGATCACCGTTGGAGCGCCATCGCTCGCCAGCGCTGCCTCCAATTGCTGGAGCATGACGGGATTGAGGCCCAATGCGGCCGCCGAGGCCGTACAGTATTTCAAAAAGCTGCGACGTGTAATTCTCATTTTGGTCTGTTCCTTTCCATACTATAGTTGCCGTCCGCAGGAACGAATAACATTGTTAAGTGCGTGCAGGGTATTGCAGACGATTTGCGGGAGAGATGAAACGCGATTGCAGCCGCCGTGGTTATGCGCTCGGCGCCGCAGGCGACAGGTTCCCGAAACACCCTCATCCTCTGCGGCAATCTGCACAAGAATACTAAAGTCCCTGCTCACTCTTCCTGCTGTCCTCCGACCAACGGGACTGTTGAACCGATACAGAGTCAGCTGACTTTAGTCCCGGTTGACTGAAATACGAAAACCGCGATTATACCAATCGCTCTAAATAACTGCGCTCCGGGTGGTCCCGATAGATTATGGTTGTCACCCACAGGGAGGCTAATACACATACTCGGTGGATACTACCCGATGCGTATTCTCCTATGCGAAATAGTATTGTACCCAACCATGTCTGATAAAGCAACTTTTTCTATTTTATTTTTCGCATATACCCGTATGTGGAATATACGGGATGCCAGCATGTAGAATACACGGAATACCCGCACGTGGTATATACGGGGTTTTAGCCTGAGACAAGAATTCCGGGCGGATGTTCAGGTGTATGGCGTGTTTGACGGATCGCGCCCGGGTCCGATTTTTTTAATGGGCCCGGTAGGATTCGAACCTACGACCAATGGATTATGAGTCCACTGCTCTAACCGCTGAGCTACGGGCCCGTCTTCGTACTTCAAGCCGGCGAATAATAGCAGGTTTTCGATGGTATTGTCAAGCTTTTTGGCCCCGGAAAATGCCAAAACCGCGAAACCGGAATTTTGGCAACTCGAAACTTTATTATCGACAGCATTTATGGTACACTGAACTTGTTCATCGGGCGATTCAAGAGAATAGGGAGGTTTGAAGATGGGTTATGGATTGTGTGTGCTGATCGGGGCGGTTATTGGCGGCGCGGGCGGGGCGTTGGTTTGGCTGATCTGTCATATTAAGTCCACAAGAGTTATCGAAGATCTTCGCAGCAGACTCGCTGTCGCCGAAGAGAAGAATTTTCGTATACCTAAACTCGAAATGACCCTCGCCAGGAACAGGACGGAGGTCGCCAACCTGACCGGGCAGGTCGCTGCACTCAAAGAGGACATCCTGCAAAAGGCCGACAAGATCGCGGGGCTAAGTCTTCGGCTCGTCGAGCAGACAGAGGCGGCAAAGGACAAACTCACCATGCTCAATGACGCCCAGAGCAGGCTGTGTCAGGCCCTGATTGCCCTGTCCGAAACCGCGCTCAATTGTGACAATGACGAGTTCATCCGGGCCATGGAATCGAATCTCGGCGCGTTTGAAGAGTCGCTCATGGCGGATATCTCACGCTGGCAGGGGGGCGCCCGCACAACGACACGCGAAGTCTGCCAGATAGCCGACAGTGAACAAATCGCCCCGGCCCTGCCGCACCAGAACAGAGATATGGATGAACCCGCAGCCGAACCCGAACAGCAACCCGAACCGCAGCCCGAACAGCCCGACATTGCGCCTGCCTCGCAAACCGAATCCGCCGCCGAACCCGACGATTCGGCCCCGGGCGTCGCCGCCGGCGACGCCGACGACATCGAGGAGGATAACCTCATTGAAGAGCGTATCGAAGCCGACATTGCCTTATTGGCGCAAAGGCTCGATGAGGAGATATCAATCGGATTCGATGACGCAAATGAAGGCCCTCTCAAAAAAAAACCGAACACCGAATCGCCCCCCGCCCAAACAAGAAAAAAACTCCTCTGACGAGGCGCCCGTACTTGACGACACAGGGCATAACCGTTCGCTATAACCCCGTCCGGGGCAGAATAAAATAAGGTGCATCTTCGAGTTATTCCGACATTTCTGAGTTTGATGTTCGCCGTTTAATCCCACTAAAAAGGCCCTTGGCATCCTGAGTTCACCTAAGCGATTGCGGCACAAAGACTTATGGCTGATTCCGTCCGATTCCGTGGGTGATTCCGTTCGGATTGGTCGAGTAGACATAGTATGGACCTCACTTCCTCAGCCTGAATTGCACCAGCTTAGCTTGGCGCACGGTTCGTTTCGCATTTTTGGTTCTCCACACGTCCTCCGGGGGTGGAAATTGGCTTCGTTTTGCAGAATTGGGGGACGGTTGGACACCTGGTAAACGAGAATTGGTCGAGTAGACATACTATGGTCTTTCACTTAGGTATCATTTGTTTTCTCTGTTTCTCTTGCCTTTCGGTGTCAAGAGTGCCACTGACACCATAATACTGATAATGCC
>QNBS01000146.1 GCA_003644175.1 Planctomycetota bacterium
AATTGAAATGAAGATATTACTTGTATCACCCGCTTGCGGAAAGTGGAAAGGTATCGGGCGGCGCAAGGTTTTCAACGGTAAGACGTTTCGCTTTTCGATGTTGTCGCTGCTGACAGTAGCGGAGTTGTCGCCTCCGGATGCGGATATAACGATTGTCGACGAGCAGGTCGAGGACATACCCTTTGACGAGCAGTTCGATGTGGTCGGGATTACCGCGATGACGGCGACGGCGCCGAGGGCTTATGAAATAGCGGCTCGTTTCAAACAACGTCATATCCCGGTTGTGCTGGGCGGCTTTCACGGCAGCCTGAACACCGAAGAAGCGGCCGGGCACGTGGATGCGGTAGTTGTGGGCACTGCCTTTGATGCGTGGCCAAAACTGCTGAGTGATGTGCAGTCCGGTCGTTTGGAAAAAATCTACCACGGCAATCCGGACGGCCGAGTGCCCGCATCGCTGCCGAGGCATCTTCTGTCGGGCGGAAAATATGTAACGATGAACGCGACGTACGCCACCTTAGGGTGCAAAAACCGCTGTCATTTCTGTTCCATAAGCGCATTTCACAAGGCAAAGCACTATACCAGGGACGCCGACGAGGTCGCCGACGAGATCGCTTCTTTCAAGAAACGCTTCTTTATATTTGTCGATGACAACCTCACCCAGGACAGAGAGTACATTTTTCGCCTGTTGCCAAAACTTGCTCCGTTGAAAAAGAAGTGGGTCACTCAGGCGTCGGTCGATATTGCCGACGACGATGAACTACTCGAGCTTATGCGGGCTGCCGGATGTGTGGGTGTGTTCGTGGGGCTGGAGTCGTTCAACGACAAGGCGCTTGCCTCGCAGGACAAGGCGATCAAGTCTCCCGAACTTTACCGCCAGGCAGTGAAGAAGCTGCACAGCTACGGCATGTTCGTCGAGTCGGGTATTATGTTCGGCTTTGACGACGACGATGTTAAGGTTTTTCGGTCAACTCTCAACATGCTTGAGGATATCGGTATAGATGCGGTGCTGATCTCGATCCTCACACCTGTTTCGGGAACGGGGCTGTACGAAGAGATGAAGGACAGGATACTGGATGCCAACTGGGCGCATTATGACTACAGGCATGTGGTGTTTGAGCCCCGGCAGATGAGTGCCGAACAACTGCAGGCGGGTACCGACTGGGTTATCAGGAGATTCTATTCGCCGGCTCGAATCTTCAAGAGGTGGCTGCGATGGCTGTTCATGCCGGGCGGCTGGCGGAATTTCATGTATCTGCTGGTGCCGAACCTTGCTTATTACGGCAGGACAAAGCGTTTCAGGATCAAGGGTTATGACCCGTCGGAAACAGTTGGCGGCAGATTGGAGGCTGAAATAATGTCGCCGACGTACGCCTGCGAACCGGTTGAGGCTTGACAAGCCTGAGAAAAACTGTTTACTACATAATGCATAAGATTATTTTTCAATGAGTTTTCAACGACAGTTTGGGGTATATGATGCAAGAGTTGGTAAATGGCGGGGCGAGAACGTCCCATTCCCTGACCGCCGGGCGGCGAAAACCATCCGAAGATGCAAAAGGACTCTATCTTGGCATAGACGCCGGCTCAACGAGCAGCGACGTGATAGTCTTCGATGACAGCCGCACGGTGGTCTTCAGCGATTACAGGCGGACGATGGGCAAGCCGGTCGCCACCGCCCAGTCGCAACTTCGGGATTTACTCGGTCAGATTGACCCGGCGGCGATTGTCTGTGCGGCGGCGACGGGGGCGGCGGGTCGTTTTCTTGCCGAACTGATCGAGATTCCTTTTGTAAACGAGGTCCCCGCCCAGGCCGCGGCGGTCGGCGCATTATTCGGCAATCTCAAGCAGTGCACCATAATCGAGATGGGCGGCCAGGACAGCAAGCTGATTTTCCTGTCGACTCAGCGCGGCAGGCTTGCGTTGAAGGACTTTGCCTTGAATACGGTTTGTGCGGCCGGCACCGGATCGTTTCTGGATCAGCAGGCCCAGCGATTAGGCATCGATATCGAAGGCCGGTTCGGCGAGTTGGCGATCCAGAGCAAGAGCGTTCCGCGGTTGGCCGGTCGATGTTCGGTGTTCGCCAAGAGCGATATGATTCACCTTCAGCAGCAGGCGACGCCGATGTGCGATATCATCGCCGGGTTGTGCCTTGCCCTTGCGCGGAGCTTGAAGAGCAATCTCGGCCGCGGCAGAGAGTTTGTAAAGCCCGTCATATTCACCGGCGGCGTGGCGGCCAACATCGGGGTGGTGAGGGCTTTTGAGAATGTCTTAGGGCTGATGGAAGGGCAGATCATTGTTCCCAAATACCATTTCTTCACCGGCGCCATGGGCGCCGCCCTTGCAGCGAAGGGAAAAGTCATGGAAGCCGGCCGCCTCGTGCGATGTCTAAAGAAGATAGACGAATATCTCGATGCCAAAAACAACGCCCTGGACGAGGCGCCCCGGAGAGAGCGTTTGAGCAAACCGGCTCTGCCCGTGCCGGAGAGCAAAGTACACGATCATCTGCTGGAGGTTTCAGCGCCGGTGGATGCGTATATCGGTATTGACGTGGGCTCGATCAGTACGAATGTGGTGGTCATGGACGAAGCCAGACGCCTGCTCGCCAAGGAATACCTGATGACGGCCGGAAATCCCCTGGAGGCGATCAGGAAGGGGTTGCGCCTGATCGGTGAGAAGGTCGACGGAAAGGTGAACATCTTAGGCGCCGCAAGCACCGGATCGGGAAGATATCTTACGGGCGATTTTGTCGGCGCAGACGTCGTGATAAACGAAATCACGGCCCAGGCTGCGGGCGCGGCGATTGTGTGTCCCCAGGTCGACACGATCTTCGAGATCGGAGGACAGGACAGCAAATACATCTCGCTGGAAAACGGCGTGGTGGTGGATTTCGAGATGAATCACGCCTGTGCGGCGGGGACAGGCTCTTTCCTGGAAGAACAAGCCCAGCGCCTGAGCATCAACATCAAGGACGAATTTGCACAATTAGCTCTGACGAGCGATTCGCCGATAAGGCTCGGCGAGCGATGCACGGTGTTTATCGAATCCGACCTGCTGAGTTACCAGCAACAGGGCGCAACGACTGAAGACCTTGTGGCGGGTCTGAGCTATTCCATCGTCGCCAATTACCTCAACCGTGTGGTGGGCAGGCGCAGGATCGGAAACCATATATGTTTCCAGGGCGGGACCGCTTTCAACAAGGCGGTCTGGGCGGCGTTTGAAAAGATAACCGGCAAAAAAATCACTGTGCCGGACCATCACGAGGTCACCGGCGCTCTTGGCGCCGCGTCGATAGCCGCCGAGCACATGAAACAGTGCGCCGCCGGCAACGGCCATGCAGTCGAGAGCAAATTCAAGGGTTTCGACAATCTGATCTCCACCGAATACACCGTCGATTCCTTCACCTGTCGTCATTGTTCCAATGACTGTGAGATAAAGAGGGTGAAGATGCCGGACGCCGAACCCCTGTTCTACGGTTCGCGATGCGACAGGTATAACCTCAAGAAGAAAACAGTCGCCAATGACAGAGAGGACCTGTTCGACTATCGCTACCGGAAACTGCTCGAACATGCCGGGCTGGACAATGAGGGCGGCTCTGAACATGCCGCGCCGACGACAATCGGCATTCCGCAGTCTCTGGTGTCGTGGCAGCTCCTGCCGCTGTTTTCGCAATTCTTCAAGTCTCTGGGTTACCGGGTGGTGCTCTCCGACAAAACCGACAAGAGGACGATTCGGCGGGGGGTCGAATGTGCGACCGCTCAGACGTGTTTTCCGGTGAAGGTCGCTTACGGACACGTCGCCGAGTTGATTGACAAGGGCGTCGATTATATCTTTCTGCCGAGCGTCGTATCTATGACGCCGGTCTCGCAGGACACAAAAAAGAACCAGTTGTGTCCGTACGTCCAGTCGTTTCCGTATCAGGTCCGAACCGCCTTTAGAGAACGGCTCAAAAAGACAAAGATTCTGACCGTCCCGCTTCGTTTAGGCGAAGGGCGAAAGCAGCTGCTGAGTACTTTCAAAAAGCTCGGAAAGCAGTTGGGGATCTCGGGGCGTCGGATTCGCGGGGCAATCGCCCGGGCTATGGCCTGCCAGGAACGTGTTCAACAGACGCTGAAGGACAAAGGCGCCGAAGTCCTTTCAAAACTGCCGGCCGGCGAAAAGGCGTTTGTCCTGATCTCGCGCCCGTATAACGGCTGCGACGAGGGGCTGAATCTGCAACTGCCTCGAAAGCTCGCCGAACTCGGGATGAAGCTGCTGCCGATGGATATGCTGGACGCCGAAGGGACGCCGCTTTCCGATCCGTCCCTGCACGAAGAGGTTTACTGGACCTACGGACAGAAGATTCTCAGGGCCGGCGAGCTAATTCGACGGGACCGGCGGCTCTTTGCGATATATCTTTCGAATTTCAGTTGCGGGCCGGACTCGTTTATCCAGACGTTCTTCAAGGACCTGATGAGTCAAAAGCCCTGCCTGCAGTTGGAGCTTGACGAACACTCCGCCGATGCGGGGGTCATCACGCGGCTGGAGGCGTTTCTTGAGAGCCTCAAGCATTATAGAAACTCTCAACATCAAGCGCCTCCTGCGCCGCCGCCGGTTGCCGATACTTCCACCGGCAAACGCAAATTGTATATCCCGTATATGGCCGACGGCTCGTACGGTCTTGCCGCGGCCTTTCGGGCTTATGGTCAGGATGCCGAAGTCATGCCGTCCGCCGACGAGTCGACGTTGTTGTACGGTCGGAAATACATGACGGGAAAAGAGTGTCTGCCCTGCACAATAACAGTCGGAGAGATGCTGAGTGTGGTCAAGCAGCCGGGCTTCGATCCCGACAAGGCGGCCTTTTTCATGCCGGCCGCGTCCGGCCCATGTCGCATGGGCATGTACCACTCCATGCAGAAGCTGATATTGAAATATGCAGGGGCCCAAAATGTCCCCGTAATATCGCCGAACCAGGACAACAACTTCTATAAAGAGTTGATGGGCAGCATTGAAAGTCGTTTCAAATCGGCTTTCATGAAAAGTATCTGGACGGCGGTAGTGGGAGTGGGGCTGTTGGAGAAAGTTTTGTTGAGGGTGCGGCCATTCGCAAAGAACCGCGACCAGGTGCAGGCAGTATACGAAGAAGCTCTCAAAGGGTGGGTGAAGTTGATTGAGAAGCGCACCGGCCAGGCCGATCTGTGCCGGTTCATGGAATCCGCCGCCGAGAAATTCGATTCGGTAGAGGTCGATCGAAAGATCGCCAAACCGCATATCGGAATTGTGGGTGAGATATTTGTGCGCAGTCATTCCTTCGCCAACAGAGCGGTGGTTGACAGACTCGAGAGGCTGGGCGCGGTTTGCGATCTGGCGCCGTTTACCGAATGGGTTTACTATACCAATTGCATGCGAAGCAGGAAGTCGCTTCGTCGTATGGATTGGCGGGATTGGCTGTCCAATACGCTCCAGAACCGTTTTCAGCACAAGATCGAGAAGGCGCTTGCAGAGCCGCTGGAAGGCAAATTCGGTCGCCTCGCCGAGGAACCGGTGGAAAAGACCCTGGACGCGGCGGCGGCGTATCTGCACGATTCTTTCGAGGGCGAAGCGATTTTGAGTGTCGGCAAGATGATCGAGTATCATCATCACCGAATCGGGGGAATTGTCAATGTCATGCCGTTTGGCTGTATGCCTTCGACGATTGTCGGCACTCAAACGACGCGCATAAGCGCCCAATGCGACGATATGCCGATTTTGAATCTGAGTTTCGACGGCCAGGACGACCCGGCCTTGACGACGCGTCTGGAGGCATTTGTCGAGCAGGTCCGGCAAAAGCAGACCTGCACGGTCGCATCCTTAGTCGGTTGATTGACAACCCGGCGGTCCGGACGAGACAGGGACCAGGAGATATGGCAAAAGGAAAAAGAAGAAGATGGAAATTGCCGATTGTAGTAGTGTTGCTGTTTTGCATACTTGCAATTGCAGTCGGGACCGGATGTCCGCCGGAAAAAGACGCCGCTGCGATGGAGGACAGGATCGTGAAAATTAAAGAGCAAATGCAGCCTCTGGAATCCGTCCGGGCGGGCGATTATCCGGATTGCGTGAAGATGTATTTCGATTATTACGGCCTGGATGCAGAAG
>QNBS01000147.1 GCA_003644175.1 Planctomycetota bacterium
CGATTATATCAACTCCGATGCCCTGATCAATCGTACGAGCGTCAAAGGCGGCAGGATCGTCGTAAAGAACGGCCCGGCGTATGCGGTTTTGGTATTGCCGAAGCAAAAGGTGATGCGTCCGGAAGTTGCCGAGGCGATCGAACGGCTTGTAAGCAAAGGGGCAACGGTCATCGGTCCCAAACCTGCGGTAAGCCCTTCATTGGAAAACTACCCGGCCTGCGATAAAAGTCTTCGCAAGATCGCCGGGAAGGTATGGGGAGCAGTTGACGGCAAGGCTGTTAAGACGCGTAAATACGGCAAAGGATATGTTTACGACGGGGTTAGTCTCGAAGATGTTCTGGCCAAGAATGGTATTGCCCGGGATGTCAAGGTTATCAGCAATCGCAAACTTCGTTGCTCGGCGGCGGGGGGCGGCAGGATCGGTATAAACAATGAAGGCGGAATCGTCTATAAGCACAGAACCGGCAAAAAAATCGATGTGTATTTCCTGGCGAACACGTCAAACAAACCGGCTGATTTTACAGCATCACTTCGCCGGGTCGGCCGCAAGCCCTGGCTGTGGGATGCCGTCAGCGGAAAAATCATCGAAGCGGCCGCCTTCAGCCAGAAAGACGGGCGAACTCTTATCCCTCTGCACCTGGAAGCATCGGAAAGCATCTTTGTTGTTTTCGATGGAAAGATAAGCAAAAACGCCAAAGGTCCGGCAAATTCAAATACGCCGGATTACACGACCATCGCAACGCTGGATGGCAAATGGACGGTTCGTTTCAATGGGCAAAACGCTCCTGAGAAGGTCATGTTCGATACGCTCTCGGACTGGTCAAAGCACGCCAACCCGGCCATCAGGTATTACGCCGGTTCCGCCGTTTACGAAAAGAGCTTTACGACGGCGAACCTGGCGGCAGGCAAGCCGCTCATTCTCGAACTCGGCGAAGTCGGCGTGATCGCCACCGTTTTTGTCAATGGAAAAGAGGCCGGCACTGTCTGGACAACGCCGTGGGAAATCGACATAACCAATTTCGCACGCAGCGGCAAAAACGATTTGCAGATCCGTGTCGCCAACACATGGAACAATCGGCTGGTCGCCGATAGCGCACTTCCGAAAGAAAAACGCCAAAGCTACGTCTCCCAGCCGTACCGGTTTAAGGCAAATGCTCCATTGGTTAAAGGCGGCCTTTTCGGGCCGGTAAAAATAAAACAGAAAAAGTCCGGCAGCATACAGGCGAAGAGTTTACGGAAACTATGAAAGCCGGATGCCCGGAGTATATAATGTCTCCACGTGGTTGTCGCTGCGGGGCCGGCTCTACCGGGGTCTGTGGCGCCTATTTGACAAAGTTGGTCAGCAGTCCGATCTTTTCAATTTTTACCTGGATCTTGTCTCCCGGTTTAAGTTTCCCCGATCCGCCGGGCGTGCCAAAGGCAATGACATCGCCGGGCAATAAGGTCATCACCTGTGATATATAGCTGATCAGGAAGGGGATTTTAAACGTCATGTCTGAGACCCTGGCGTTTTGCTGGATCTCGCCGTTTAGAAAGGTCTGTATGCGCAAATCACCGGGGTCGATCTGCGTAACAATCCAGGGGCCGAGTGGGCCGAAGGTGTCAAATCCCTTGCCCCGCGCATATGAAGGGTCCTTTTTTGTCAGGTCCCGGGCCGTTACGTCATTCATGCAGGTGAAGCCAAAAATCCCCTCCATAACCTGCTCCGGCGCGGCGTTACGCAGGCGTTTGCCAATGACGGCCGCCAGTTCCCCTTCAAATTCAACCTGGCTCGACAGTTTCTGCGGCAGGATAATGGTGTCCTTGTCTGCGATAATGACGGTTGGTGGTTTCAGGAACACCAGGGGTTCCTTGCGCCGTTCCTCGCCGCCCACCTCACGGGCATGACTGGGAAAGGTCCACCCAAAACAAATTATCTTGGAAGGTTTCACGGGCGCCAGCAGCTTGACTTTGTCGAGTGCATGTCCGGCGCCGCTGAAATCACGTCTGCCCCGGGCAATCTCGGCAAAGCTATTGGTCAACTGGCGGATATGCCTGTCGATCAGAATGCCGTAAAACACATCGCCGTTCTTAGCACGATATCGTACGACTCTCTCCTGCTTCGTGTCCGGGTTTGGCTTCGCCTCCCCGACGGCGGCAGCCGGCGACGCATGGGCCACGGCGGAGCCGAAACCGGCGCAAACCACCAAACCTGCAATGAGAATAACGCGATTGATCATGACTAATTCTCCTTCCTGTGCATCATCACAAAAAACATACACTACCGGCCATTAGGCCGGCCACTGGTCCATAATACTACTTTCGTCTCCAACCATCAACTCCAAACTCCAACCAACGCCATCAAAAACCAAAAAATTGCAGGGGGGGAAGAGTTGTTTTGCCTGGTTGTCGCAGGCTTTTGCGGGTTTTTTTGGAATTGTTTTGCGATGGGAGTGGTTGGATAGTATCCTGTGTGGGTGATGCTATTTTAGTGGATTCCTCGACTTCGCTTCGCTCCGCTCGGAATGACAATCGGTGACGCTGGTTTGTATGGTTGGCAAGACGGTTCATATAAAGTGTTTTGGGTGTCAGATGAATAAACTGGATTCGTCGCTGGTTGCCCGTGCGCTTAGGGAGGCTGGGTTTGCGGTCGTTGAGCAGGCAACGGATGCGGATGCTGTTATTATTAATACGTGCTCGGTGCGTGCTCATGCCGAAGAGCGGGTGTTTTCGCACCTTGGGCATTTGAAGCACATCAGGAAGACGAGACCCCAGACGGTGGTTGTGGTGATGGGGTGTATGGCTCAGCGATTAGGCCGGCGGCTGCTGGAGCATGAGGCGGTCGATATCGTGGTCGGGCCGGGGCAGATTCCGCGGATTCCGCAGATGCTGGCCGATGCGATCGCCGACCGCAGCGCAGGTAAGCATATTGCGGTGAGCGCCGAGATTCGTGCGGCGGGGTCCGAATCGGAGGCGCGGAGGCTGGATGAGTTCGAGGCGGCGTTTGATTCGGATGAAAACCACATCAAGTCGCAGGCGTTTGTGCGGGTGATGCGTGGGTGTAATAATTTTTGTTCGTACTGCGTCGTGCCGTATGTGCGCGGGCCGGAGATTTCGCGCCCGCCCGGGGCGATTATGGAGCAGATACGCAAGCTGGCCGGCGGCGGGATACGGCAGGTTACGCTGTTGGGGCAGACGGTGAACTCGTATGAGTATCCCGCCGGCGACAGGACGTATTATCTGGCCGATCTGCTGGAGATGGCAAGTGCGATCGAGGGGGTCCGGTGGATCCGGGTTATTACGAGCCATCCTGGTAAGTTCGACGATTCGATTCTGCATGCGATGGCCGGGCTGGAGAAGGTTTGCCCTTATCTGCATCTTCCCGCCCAGAGCGGGTCGGATGAGATTCTTAAGGCGATGAACCGGCATTATACGGCGGCCGAGTATCTCGATCTGTTAGGGCGTGCGAGGGAGATTGTGGGCGATATTGCGATTGCCGGTGATTTTATCGTGGGGTTTCCGGGTGAGACGGAGGCCGATTTCGAGGCGACGGCGGAATTAGTGAGACGGGCGTGTTATAAGAATATTTTTGTGTTCAAGTACTCGCCCCGGCCGGGGACGCATGCGGTGAAGAAGCTGGCCGATTCGGTTCCATACGAGGTCAAGCAGAGACGCAACGGCGAGTTGTTGGACCAGCAGAACGAGATTGCCGCCGACTATAACATGCGGTTTGTGGGTCGGGATGTAGAGGTGCTGGTGGAAGGGCTGAGTAAGAAGCCGCATTTGAACCGGGCCGAGCACGAGGACAATCCGCAGTTGATCGGCCGAACGGCGACGGACTATATCGTGGTCTTCAACGGCCCGGAGTCGCTGACGGGGACATTTGCGAAGGTCAGGATCGGCAAGACGACGGCGCTGACGCTTTTCGGGGAGGTTGCAGAAGGGCCTTGTTACAACAAGAACAGTATCGCTTCCTAATCCTGATCCAGAGCCTCGATGTCCGCCAGATCCTTTTTTCTTCCCAGCGATCTTTTGTTGGTGATCAAATCGGCTTTGCTTATGAAGTAATATCACCGGTGAAACGCGGGGCGCCATGGAAGGCCGGCGCGTACCCACCAACTATCAAGTCTTCAACCTTGTGAGCGTTGAACAACTCGAGCAACTCTTTGAAGTCCTTCTGTATCTCCGCGGCGGCCTGAAGAATATCAATAAGGTTTTTTCTTGTCTCATCTCTCATAAATTACCACCCTTGTCCTGTCAATCGATTCTCTCAGGACGGGATTCCTGAATTTTTTATCAACAACCAAGTCAACCTCTCGCTGGAATATCTTTTCCAGTTGTTCCTTCAATTCAAAATAATTATCGAAAAGATCGACATCATGGCCCGAATCAAAAATTACCAGAACATCGACGTCGCTGTCTTGAGAAAACCTTGGCCCCAGCACGGACCCGAACAATCCCAATCGTTTGACCGGCAAACTACGACATATCCGTTCAACTTCCATTATTTCTCCCCTTTAATCGCCAACACCACTCTAATCTCCACTCAACTTCTTATAAGCAAGTTCAAATAAGGGTTTGAAGTCAGGAATTTTGGTCTTGCCTGGTTCAATGAAGTACACAGCTTCTTTCCATAAGGACTCATACCGAGTCATAGAGATATCAATCGCTTTCGCTTCTTTCTCGGGAAGCTTGCAGAAGAATGCAAAGGTTTTTGTCCCTATCCATTTTATACCGAACGCATTGAAGAAGCCAGCCTTGAATCCACAATAGTTTTTATTGAACTTGATTTCCAATTTCCATCCTTGCTGTCCGACGAATTTTTCTAAATCACGCGCATATTTCAGAAACTGGTCTACACTGGTGTTATTATGGCCTGTTTTGTAGAAAACCTCATCGTACGTCGGTTGCCCTCTAACAGGCTTGGTTGGTTTCTTAGCATCCGCTTCAAGTTTATGAACAAGCAATATTTCATTCTCACCTTCCACCCATCGTTTGACTTCAATTAGATCAACGGAGTAATTGATCTTATCTACAAGATCCAGCGTGGACCGCAGGATTGAGGGTGCTATGATAAGGATACGAACCTGAAGACTTTCCCACGTCACTGTAATGTCATCCGGCCGGTTATCACATTCAAGCCAGAGCGACTTGACAGAATCCGGATTGTTTTCAGCCCAAAACGCATATTGAAGAACCTGAGGGATGATTGAGGAGTCGACAGGGCAATTCTTCATCTCGATGATACAAATATTCCCGTCGCTGTCGATCCCAACTATGTCCGGAATTCCAGTTTTGTTTCCGCCTCGGATCTGACGCTTCAGCAGGAAGATATCTTCAAGGAGTTCAGACGTTTCAAAAACAATCTGCTCGAGTTTGTCTTCCGTTTTGAAGGGAGTAGCCAAGAGGGCTTTAATTCCTTGCGGAGTTTTCCAGAAAAGGTTTGCCATGTGTTAGTCCCTACAGATTCCTTGTCGTTTTTTCACAAAACCACAGTCACCATATTGCCGGCGAGTATTGCCTGTCTGCGAAATGGATTTCTCATATCACTGTCGTATCAGGCACTCTTACTTTCAATCTGTTGATAAGCTATCTCTGCTATGTTGGCTTGTCTGCCGGCATGTTCGATAGTCATGTTCACCAGATTACCGTCGGCATCCAGATCAACGTATATATCTTCATTTATTTCTTTAGTCTGCGCCACCTGATGGCCTGAAAACTCCAGCAATGCAGTATCCGTATCTGTAAAGTATTTGATCTTCATAACATTACTCCTGGAAATTGCGATCGAAAAACGCATTGTGTACGGTCACACCATCCGAAAGCAGAACAATCCGTAAATATTTATCGACTTTTTTGACGTATATCCATTTTCGGATTCTGTCGTCCTTCTGAACCTCTGTTCTTAAGGGATTATCTATAGCGCTCTGAATCCATTCTTCTTTGATACACGAACAAAACAGCTATTTACTATTGCAGAATAAACGCTTTAGCAAAAAAAGTCAATTAAAAAAAGCCCCCTCGGCGTACCGTGGGGGCTTTGATATCAGAAAACAGTCGATGCTTGAAGCAGGCGAAAGGCCTGACTTTCGCGATCGTTATGAACATTTCTGTTC
>QNBS01000148.1 GCA_003644175.1 Planctomycetota bacterium
GTCGCAATCGTGATAAAGTCCACGTACATAAGCTCGGCAATAGGCCGCAAGCCGCGAATCGCAGCACCCACCGCCGCACCCACAATCGCCGCCTCCGATATCGCCGTATCGATCACACGGTCTTCGCCGAACTCATCGAGCAGCCCCTTGGTCGCGCCGTAAGCGCCGCCGTAAAGCCCGACATCTTCACCTTCGATGATCACGTTGGAATCCCTGCGCATCTCCTCGGCCTGCGCCTCGATCAGCGCATCCTTCATCAAAAGCACATTCATCCCGAACTCATCGGCGATCTTCGCCCTGGCTTTTTCAGTTCGCTCCTTCTTCGTCTTCGCCTGGATGGCCGCCATCGCCTCGTCGAACGCCGCCGTCGCCTTCAGCGCGTTGGCGGCGGAGGCCTTTTCGGCCTCGATGACATTTTCGGCGTATGATTCGACCACATAAACATCCCTGGCCAGATCCGCCACATCGGGCCACGCACTGTCAAGACCAAACTGCGTCGCCGCCTCAATCGTCGCCTCGGCCTTGTCGCGAATTGCATCCAACTCGTCCCTCGTCGCAAGTCCTTCTTTGAGCAGCTTATCCGACAGAACCGTGACCGGATCGCGACTGCGCCATTCCTTTTCCTCATCCCTGGTGCGATATGCCCTTGGGTCGCTTCGGCTGTGCCCGTACCAGCGATAAGTCTTCGCCTCGATCATCACCATCTCGCACTTGGAACGAGCATATTCGGCCGCTTCCTTCACCGCTAAAAATACCGCCACAACATCCTGACCGTCCACTATCATCGCAGGCACGCCGTAGGCCGCCGCACGCTCGGCAACATTCTCGATATTGCTGGCGCACCCCGCCCCCTCAACCGCACTGCTCGAAAACGGAACACTCATTCCGTACAGATTATTCTCGATCACCGCCACCAACGGCACTTTTAAGACGCTGGCCATATTCATCGACTCGTGGAACGAACCCGTATTCGTCGAGCCGTCGCCAAAGAACGAAAGCGCAATCTTGCCCGTCTTCTTATACTTCTCCGCAAGCGCCGCGCCAACCGCAGTCGGAATATTGCCGCCCACGATACCCGTCGAGCCTAAGTTGCCGATCTTCACATCGGCAATATGCATCGAGCCGCCGCGACCGCCGCAGTAACCGGTCTGGCGACCCATGAGTTCGGCCATCATCCGGTTCCAGTGCCTCTGGCGACTCTCCTCGTCTTTGGCGTACTTGTTCCCTATCGCACCGCAATGGCCGTGCCCACGGTGCGTCGAGCCGATTACATCGCCCTCGGCGATCGCCGCCGTCGCCCCCGTCGCAACCGCCTCCTGGCCGGCATAAAGGTGAGACGCCCCCTTGATAATATTCTGGCCCAGAAGCTCAAAAACCTTGTCCTCAAAGAACCGAATCTCATATATCGTCTCAAGCCAGTCCAAAGCCTGACTTTGCGTAATAACGCCCTTCTTGATAAGCTCACCGATCTTCGGCGCAGGCTTCTTGCGCTTGTCATCCAGCAAATAACCCATTCAAAAAACTCCCTCTCAACAATCTCTATAACAAAAAACACAAACCCTTAGAATACTCTATACCGCCCCATCCGTCAATCCCCTCTATCCATCATTTCCCGCCATGGGTGGTTACAAGAAACTTCATTTTTTTCTTGACAAGACAGAGCCTGTTGGGGTAGTATAGATATGGAAAAATAAATACTGGATCATGCTGTACTGTTGTGCGTTTCAGTCGAAATCGGCAAAATTTCTGTAAGAAGACGCATGATAGGAACAGTGTCTCTGGGTTGCTCGTAACAAGGACTCAGAGGCGATACTTGTCATGTTTCTTACGGGTTCTTGCCGAACCTCGACTGAGCGTGATTGAGTAGTGCCTTTGTGTTCTTGGTGAATATGGAGGCGAGAACATAAATTTTATCTAATGGAGGTGCATTATGATGAAAGTTGTTTTGCTGTTGATGGGGGTGTGGGCGTGCTCGTCGGTGTCTTACGCCGTGTGGGACTACACGATCGGGGACGGGCAATATGAATATGGTTCGGTGAGGCTGTATAATGATAAGACACTTTTAGTAACGGGGGGGGGGGCATACGGAGTTGAAGCCTTTGATTCCAGCTACGTTAAAGTACAGGGAACGGCACCGCTAGAGATCGATGTTGGCGGGATTTATGTTCTCGATCTGGACGATTCGAGCAGCTTGCTCGTTACCGGTGGAGAGATCGGCGGGATTGCTTTCAGAGATAATGCCACTGCGGTTCTTCGAGGCGGCAGTATCCTGCATATCAGCAGCTTTCAACGGCCTCTTGGTGGGGATTATCCGCCTTCTTATTGGGATAAGCATATAACTATTGAGTACTCCGGTGAACTGCCTACTGTTGATGGGGATAATTTGTTGACCGGTCTTTGGCCGGATGGGAGTGCTTTCAGTATTCAACTTCACGATGGCGCTGGTGTGTTTTATCCGGCTATCACTAATATTGAATTTGTGCCTGAGCCGATGACGCTGCTGTTGTTTGGATTTGGTGGATTGGCTGTTCGCGAGTTAGGGAAGAGAAGTCAACTTAAATAAGGGAGGTTATCATGCTTTTTTCAAGAAATGTCTTTGCGCGCGCTTTTTGCGCGGGTTTGGTTGTTAGTTGTTCTTTTGCGGCGTTTGGTGAGGCTCTATATGTTGTTGATCATGGGAGCAAGGTCTTGTCGTTCGATGTTATCGGCGATGAGTTGATTTTTCGCAATGAAGTTTCAGTACCGCGCGGCGGGGGGATCGATCTGGCTATCGATGACGAACATAATATCCTGTTTCGGACCGTCGAAGGTAGTAGCGGTATCGATATTGTCGAAGCGCATACCATGACCTATATCAAGACCGTGAACATGCCGGAGTTGGTAAACTCGGGTATTGTTTACGACGCCCGATACCGGCAGTTGCTCTGTGTGCAGCGCAACAGTAACAATCTATATATCCTTGATTGGAACCCCGGAGAGCAAACGATTACCATGCAGTTGCCCCATATCGAATTAGCGGAGATTACGTACGCCTGCGACCTTGCCTTCAATGGCGATATACTTTACGTTTCGGAGTATAGGCATTACGGCGAACCGACTTATACGAAGGTTTACGCCTATGATATGAATGACAGCTTTGCGTACTTGGGCACGTTCGATATGGAGTATCCGATTGTCGGGATGGATTACAAAACAAGCGACAACAGTATCTATGGCGGAGCGTGGCAGGGGCAGGATAATCAGTATATCGTTAAGAAAATGTTAGATCCGAATACCGTTATCGTAAAGGATATAGGCGCTAACGTCATCGGGTTAAACGCCAATAACAGTACGTCCGGCAGGGTGTTTGTTACAACATATCGCAACGAAGGGACTATCGAGATATGGGATACGGCAGGGTGGACGAGCGATCCTGAGCAGGTGGTCGAGGCGACGTTCGAGTACGGCAAGGATAATGCCGACGGCGTAACTTTTTCCGGGCTTGCAGGACTCGTTATCGGTAGGAACTATATAACTCCGCAGATCGAACTTGTTAAGTACGATGATGCCGCCGGTTGTGTTTCGCCGGGCGATGAGATTACCTATACAATTTGCTGGGAGAACCTGGCGACAACGGAAACAGCGACCGAAGTTATACTCAAAGATTATCTGCCGGATAGTGTTATTTATCCGCAGGGTTTTACGACGTTTGATCCGAACGATCCGTTAAATCCGATACCGCCCGATCCGGCTTACGATCCGAATACGCATACGTATATATGGGAGTTGGGTACTCTTTTTCCGGGTGATGCGAACTGTGTTGAAATTACGGTGGTGGCCAACGAAAAGGCCGAGCCGGGAATGACGCTGCATAATCAGGCCGTGATAACTTCCAGCTTCGGCGTGATGCAGGCGACGCTGGATACGGATGTGTGCTGCTGGGATATTGTAGACCCGAATACCGTTTATGCTGACGAGAACGCGACGGGTAATAATAACGGAACAAGCTGGCAGGACGCCTATACCGATCTGCAACGGGCAATCGCCAGAGCAACAAACTCTGCCTGTCAGGTTGGGCCATACACGATTTGCGTAGCACACGGAACGTACAAGCCCGGTGCCGATACCAACGACACCTTCGATATACCGGACGGCGTGAGTGTTTATGGCGGTTTTGCAAGCGGCGGCAGCGACTTTGCCGACCGCAATCCCGACAGATATGTTACTATCTTGTCCGGAAAGATCAGTGCGTTTATGATCAACGTTACTGTCGTAATGATGGTCGATGCAACATTGCTCGATGGTTTTACCGTTACCCAAGCGGCTGAGTATGGTGTGTACGGTAAGGATGCGGATTTTGCGATTGAAAATTGCAGGATTATCAGTAACGGAGTCGGTGGTCTTTACGGTGGCGTTGGTCTATATGCTGAAAACGGCAATGTTGTCCTGCGGTGGTGCGACATCAGCAATAATCCGGAAAATGGAATCCGCCACATAGGGGCAGGGTACACATTAACTCTCGATAATTGCCAAGTCATTGATAATAGGAGAAACGGGGTACGTGCAGATGATTCTACTCCAACGGTCAAAAACAGTGTGATCGCTGGAAATGGTTTTGGGGATGGAGATTTCTTTGGGATTCGTATAGCAACTCCTACGGATGAGCCTGTGCTTTATAACAACACGATTGTTTATAATGCTAATGCGGGTATTTCGTGGGTGGATGATTTTGGCAGTGGCAGCGATCCTAATGTGCTTGACTACCCAATTATCCAAAACTGCATTTTGTGGTACAACAATGACGGCTCAGAGCAGTTGGCCGGTTATGAGTTTACGCAGTACAGTTGTGTTTATGATCCCAACAATTCGGCTGGAACAGATTATACTCTGGACGGCTTTGGCAATTTCAGCGGCAATCCCGGTTTTGCGTATGCAAACGATCCGAACAACTACCATCTGGCTTATAATTCCCTTTGCAAAGAACGGGGTAATCCTTCATTTACTTATGTAGACGAAGTAGACATCGACGGCGAGGATCGGATATATGGCGATTATGTCGATATCGGCGCCGACGAAGTTTACTCCTGCGACGACGATCTGACTGAAGATGACATTTACAATGACCTTGACTGGGATGCTGACGGTGTTGTGAACCTATATGAATTCTCGAAGTTTTCCGCCGCATGGCTTTCACATGACCCGAATGACCCCGGCATTACCACGGACCCGAATTACATCGATGAACCCAATTATGTTGACCCGAACGCCCTTGTAAACTGGAATTCGATATGTGATTTTGATGACGACTATGACATCGACCTTGCCGATCTGGCGGCGTTCGCTCCCGACTGGTTGTGGATCGCCTGCTGGAAACAGGCGCAGACGAATCGGTTCGATAACATGATGGCATCGATGGCCATGGGCGGCGGCGCCGAAGGGATGATGGCGCCGATACCGACGCAGCCTGCAACTATGCCTCTTGAACCAGAGCCCGAAACTATGCCTCTTGAACCAGAACCGGAAACTATGCCGGTTGAAGAAGAACCGCCGCCGGTTGAAGAAAAATCCATCGCCGAGCGGATTCTTGATCTGGAGGAGAGCATTGAATTGCTTGAAAATATCTGGCTGGAAGACCCTTATATTCAGCAGAAAATCGATCCCAACGACTGGAATCGGTTCATGGATGCCGTTTATGACGGCCTTGATGAATTAAAGATATAAAGCATCCTGATTGATATAGGACAATGATATTGGGCAGTAAAATCTTGACTTTTAGAGGCAAGAAAATGCATAATAAACCTGGAACAATCCGCCGCCGCCATTCTGGACTATGTCAACCGGTATATCGAACAGAACCACCCCAACGCGGAGGCCCTGTATGATATGAAGGCTTTCCTCGAAGACACCCTCGAAGAACTTCAAAACAAGGAATGATTCTTCGCCTTTTTGCAGATGTCAGATCGATATGGGTAAAGTGTGGGCCTATTCGGCCGGCGCTGCTGTCGCCTCGATCTCAAACAGCAGCTCGTCCCGGCAAATATCGGCAATCATCGTGATCTTCGGCCAGGGCAGATCGCCGAACTTCTCACAAAACAGTTTCTCGA